>CANRBN010000004.1 GCA_947628865.1 uncultured Gemmiger sp. | reverse complement strand
GCCGGGGGTCTTGCCCGCAAGGCGGTTGAACACCCCGCCCAGCAGATTGCCCAGGTTCGCCAGCCCCAGAAAGATGCCCAGGCACCAGCCCGGCGCCCATTGGCTGGGCAGCAGCAGGCGCAGATCGCGCGGCTGCAGGCGTGTGGCGAGCAGCAGCCACGCCACCGGCGCCGCCAGCGCCGCCGTGGCCGCCACCAGCGCGAGCAGCGCCGCCGCCGCCGGCGTGTAGCCGACGGGGGCGTCCAGCGTGGCGCCCGGCACGCGCAGGCCCATCAAGAACGAGAAAAAGGCGCGCAGCACCCGGCGCGCCGCCAGATACCCGAGCGCGGCCAGCGCGCACTGGGTGGCCGCGCCGCGCATGCCGCGCGTTTTTACCGTTTTCTGCACCTTGAACATCCTCTTTCCCCGCAATCAAGCAAACGTCCGCTCTTACTGTAGCATAAGCGGCGCGGAAAAACAATCGTTTTGCACGCGTCTGCGCGCTGCCGCGCACAAAAAAATCCGCCGGCTGTGCGGACCGGCGGATCCGGGCGGCGGGTGTGCGGGCCGCCGCCCAAAAGGGAGAGAAGAAGAATGGTATCTGCGGTATCGAAATACCGCTTGACTTTTCTGCATTCAGTATACTATATTGTTATCGGTAAGTAAAATTCATTTTTTTCACACTTCAAGTGAAACGATTTCACGGCAAAAGCCACGGAGGGATGCCCCATGACGCTGCTCGGCTGCCAGATCTTTGCCATCATCGCGCGGGAGGGCAGCTTCGCCCGCGCGGCGGAGCAGCTGCACCTCACGCCCTCGGCCATCAGCCACGCCGTGGCCGGCATGGAGGCGGAGTGCGGGTTCCCGCTGTTCACCCGCACCAAGACCGGCGTCACGATGACGGCGGCAGCCGAGAGCCTGCTGCCGGACATCCGCCGCCTGCTCGCCAGCAGCGAGGCGCTGGATCAATCGGTCGAGCAGATCAACGGCATGCACCGGGGCGTGCTGCGGCTGGCGGCGTTCAACTCGGCCTGTGTGGCCTGGCTGCCGCGGCTGCTGCCGGCGTTCCAGGCGCAGTACCCGGGCATCGAGCTGCGCCTCTACCAGGGCAGCTATGCTGACATCGCGGCCTGGATCAAAAACGGCACGGCGGAGATCGGCCTTTTGTCGGATTCCTGCGCCAGAGAGCTGGATTTTGAGCCGCTCTACCACGACCCGCTCGTCTGTGTGGCGCCGGCGGATTTCGTCCCGTCCCGGGCGGGCTGCGTCAGCGCCGAGGAGCTGCGCGGTCGCCCCTTTGTGAGCCAGCGCGCCGACACCGATGCCGACATCCAGAGCTACCTGAAAAAGAACGACCTCGACGTCGATACCCGCTGCTACGTCATCGACGACGAATCCACCATCGCGATGGTCGCCTGCGGGCAGGGCATGGCCATCATGCCGGAGCTCATCCTCAAGAGCGTGCCGATCGCCCGCGCCTATCAGGTGCTGCGCCTGGAGCCGGCGTTCTCGCGCGATATCGGCATGGCCTGCCTCGACCGCGCGGTGCTCTCGCCCGCCGCGCGGGAATTCTGGCGCCGTGTGCGCGCTTTCACCGCGGAGCTGTGAGCACAGCGCCGCCGGCCCTGCCAGCCGGCGGTATTTTTTTGCGGTGATGACCATAAACTGCGGTAACGTCACTTGGCTGCAGGGAGGGCACCGCCCATGTGGGAGACCGCCGACCGTACCGCCCCCGAGACCCGTCCGCCGCAGGCGCCGCCGCGCGCGGCGGGCGGTGTGCTGGGGGCACAGATGCTCGTATGCGTGCTGGCGCTGGCCGGCGCGCTTTTGCTGCGCGCCGTTCAGCCGGCGCTGTTCGCAAGGCTGCGCGTGGCGTACACGGCGGCCGTGACGGCCAAAGCGGACGACCTGCTGGGCGAGGAGCGCCGCCTCGCGCGGTTCGTGCAGCAGACGGCTGCCGCCTTTGAGCAGGCCGCCGCCGAGGTGCTGGCGCATCTGTTCGCGCAGGAAAGCCCGGCTGCCGCCGACGCGCCGCCGGCCACCCTGCCAGAGACCGCCCCCGCCGTGCCGGCCCCGGCCACCGAGACCCCGTTCGTCGCCACGCGCGCCGTGCGCGGCAAAAACGCGCCGGCGGGCACGACGCAGGAGAGCTACCTGCCGCCCTTTGCGCTGACGTTCCCGCTGCCGGGCGGCGCCTGGGCCGCGACCTCCGGCTACGGCTGGCGCACCGAGCCGGTCAGCGGCGCGGGACAGGATTTCCACAAGGGCGCCGACCTGGCCGCCGCCGAGGGCACGCCGGTGCTGGCGGCAGCCGACGGCGTCGTGCGGTGCGCCGGCAAGAGCGCGAGCTACGGCAACTGGCTGCGCATCCTGCACCCCGGAGGGGACGAAACGCTCTACGCCCACCTGCAATATCTGTTCGTACACGCGGGGCAGCGCGTCGCCGCGGGCCAGCAGCTGGGCACCGTGGGGCAGACCGGCCATGTGACCGGGGCGCACCTGCATTTTGAGCTGCTGCACGAGGGGGTGCGCCATGATCCGACCGCGGCGCTCCGGGCCGCCGCCTGAGCGGCACCTGCGCATCGAGCACCCGCTCACGCTGCTGTTTGCCGCTGCCTTCCTGCTGGGGTGGGACGGCAGCGGCCTTTTGCGGCTCGGGCTTTTGTGCGCGCTGCTGCACGAGGCGGGGCATGTGCTCGCTTTCCGCGCGCTGCTCGGGCGCTGGCCCTGTGTCGTCGTGGGCCTCACCGGCCTGCGCATCCCGCTGCGCGGCGTGTTTTTGCGCCGCCGGCAGGAGCTTTGGCTGGCCGCCGCCGGCCCGCTCGCGAACCTCGCGGGGTGCCTGGCCGCCCTCGCCTGGATGGCGGCGGCGGGCGCCGCCCTGGGCGGGTACTGGTTCGCCGCCGTCAACCTGCTCGTCGGCGCCGCGAACCTGCTGCCGCTGCCGGGGCTGGACGGCGCGCGCATCCTGCAAAGCCTGTTCGGGTGAGCGCATTGCAATTTGCGCAAAAATCCGCTACAATGGGGGCATACCGCAGAAAGGACGGCCCCTATGCCCGAACTCTCCCAAAAACTCAGGCAGGCGCTCAGCGCCGTGCAAAAGCCAGGCCGCTACACCGGCGGCGAGCCCGGCTGCACCTATAAGGATGCGGCGGCGGTCGATGTGCGCATGGCGTTCTGCTTCCCCGATACCTATGAGATCGGCATGTCGTTCCTGGGCATGAAGATCCTGTACGAGCTGCTCAACGACCACGCGAACTGGTGGTGTGAGCGCTGCTTTCTGCCCTGGGTGGACATGAAGGCCGAGATGGAGCGCCTGGACATCCCGCTGTACGCGCTCGAGAGCAAGGATCCGCTCACGGCGTTCGACATCGTCGGCTTCTCGCTCGAATACGAGCTTTGCTATACGAACGTGCTCGCCATGCTGCGGCTGGCGGGCATCCCGCTGCGCGCGGCACAGCGCGACGGGCGCTGGCCGCTCATCATCGCCGGCGGCCCGTGCGTGTGCAACGCCGAGCCGATGGCGGATTTTTTCGACGCGATGCAGCTCGGCGAGGGCGAGGAGATGCTGCAAAGCATCTGCGCCGCCGTCGAGACCGCAAAAAAGCACGGCTGGGACAAGAACCGGCTGCTGCTCGCGCTGGCGCAGATCCCCGGCGTGTATGTGCCGGCCTTTTATACGGTCGAGTACGGGGCGGACGGCCGCTTCAGGAGCATCCGCCCCAACCGCCCCGGCGTGCCGGAAAAGGTGACCCGGGCCATCGTCAAGGATCTTGACAGCATCCCCCCGCCGCGCGATTTCGTGGTGCCGATGGTCGGCGCCGTGCAGGACCGCGCCTGCGTCGAGGTGCTGCGCGGCTGCGTGCGCGGCTGCCGCTTCTGCCAGGCCGGGCAGATCTACCGCCCGTTCCGGGAGCGCAGCCCCGAGCGCATCAGCCAAAGCGCCCGCACGCTCTGCCAAAACACCGGCTACGATGAGCTCAGCCTGTCGAGCCTTTCGACCTCCGACCATTCGCGCCTGGAGCAGACGCTCGACGCCATCAACGCGTGGGCGCCGGCGGAGCATGTCAGCCTTTCGCTGCCAAGCCTGCGGGTGGACAACTTTTCCCAAAGCCTTGTCGAAAAGACCACCCGCGTGCGCAAGAGCGGCCTGACCTTTGCCGCCGAGGCCGGCACCCAGCGCCTGCGCGACGTCATCAACAAAAACGTCAGCTGGGAGCAGCTCGAGCGCACCTGCCGCATCGCCTTTTCGCAGGGGTACACCGCCGTCAAGCTCTATTTTATGATGGGCCTGCCCACCGAGACGATGGAGGACATCAAGGGCATCGCCGATACCTGCCAGCGCGTCGTCGACCTCTATTACAGCCTCGACCACGCCAGGGGCAAGGGCGTGCAGGTCACGGCCAGCGTGGCATGCTTCGTGCCCAAGCCCTGGACGCCGTTCCAGTTCTGTCAGCAGGATCGCCGCGAGACGCTGCGCGAAAAGCAGAAGTATCTGCTCTCCTGCGTGCGCAGCCGCAAGGTGAAGATCAACTACCATGACAGCGCCACCAGCGTTTTGGAGGGCGTGTTCGCCAAGGGCGACCGGCGGCTGGGCAAGGTCATCGAGACGGCGTTTGAAAACGGCGCCTGCTACGACACCTGGGAGGAGTTTTTTGACTATGACCGCTGGCTCGCGGCCTTTGCCGCCTGCGGTCTTGACCCGGACTTTTACAACTACCGCGCCCTCGGCCCCGACGAGCCCCTGCCGTGGGATCATCTGGACGTGGGCGTGCGGCGCGCCTATCTTGTGCGCGAATACCAAAAGGCCCTGCGCGCCGAGCCCTCGCCGCCCTGCGACCGCCAGTGCAGCGGCTGCGGCGCCGACAAACTGCTGGGGAGGCCCTGCTTTTGACGACCGTTCGTATCTTTTTTGAAAAACAGGGCGAGGCCGCCTACATCTCGCTGCTCGATCTGCAGCGGGTGTTCCACCGCGTGCTCAAGCGCAGCGGTCTGCCGGTGTGGTATACGCAGGGCTTCAACCCGCACATCTATCTGGCGTTTTGCAGCCCGCTCTCGCTCGGGCAGGAGAGCCTTTGCGAGAGCTGTGAGGTCAAGACGGAAGCGGACGCTCCCGACTGCGCCGCCTGGGCCGCGGCGCTGCGCCCCTACATGCCGCGCGGCATCACGGTCCTGAGCGCGGCGCCCGCCGTGCACAGGATGGGCGAGATATCCGCCGCCGATTACCGCTTGACGCTGCCCGCCGCGGCGCTGCCGGCGCTCGAGGCGTATAACGCCGCGCCCGCCGCGCCGGTCACCAAAAAGACCAAGCGCGGCGAAAAGACGATCGATCTGAAAGAGATCCTGCCGCGCCTTGGCTGGCAGAGGGCAGGGGACAGCCTGGCCGTGCCCGTGCGCCTGCCCTGCGCCGAGGGCGCCAACCTCAACCCGGCGCTGCTTTTGGGCTGGCTGCAGCAGCAAGGGGACATCGCGCCCTGGCAGTGCCGCATCCTGCGCACGGCCCTGCTGCTGCCGGACGGCACGGAATTTTGCTGAAACCTCCGAAAAACACAAAAATCCCCCTTGCAAATCGCATTTTGCTGTGTTATAATCTTTAGGCTTTCGACCGCCGGCGCCGCCGGCGGGGTAATGGCGAACATTATACAGGCGGTCCGCTGCCGGGCATTCCGGGTATGAACGTCGTCAAAAAACGGAGGAGTTATCGTTATGAACGCAGAGAATGCCGCCAAGATCCTGACCGCGGGCATGATCAAGGAGAACAAGCCGCAGTTTGAAGTCGGCGATACCGTGCGCGTATCGGTGCGCATCAAGGAAGGCGACAAGGAGCGCATCCAGAATTTTGAGGGCACCGTCATCGCCAAAAAGCACGGCGGCGTGGCCGAGACCTTTACCGTCCGCCGCCTGTCCTACGGCGTCGGCGTCGAGCGCGTGTTCCCCATCAACAGCCCGTTCGTCGAGGATGTCAAGGTCATCCGCCGCGGCAAGGTCCGCCGCGCCAAGCTGTTCTATCTGCGCGGGCGCACCGGCAAGGCGGCCAAGGTCAAGGAAAAGATCTGACCAGAAAACTCGGAGGGGAGGACGGCAGCGTTCTCCCTTCTTTTCTTTATCCTGCATCCCGCTGGCGGAAAGGGGGCCGGGCCGATGGCAAAGGCGCCGCAGCGGCAGAGCGCCGCTGACAAAAACATCGTGGAATGGGTCGAGGCGGTCGTCTGGGCGGCAGCCGTGCTGCTCGTGCTGTTCACCTTTGCCGTGCGCATCGTGCATGTGGACGGCGATTCCATGCTGCCCACCCTCACGGACGGCGAGCGCCTGCTCATCTCGAGCGTGCCCTATACGCCGCGCCGCGGCGACATCGTCGTCACCGACCGGTATACCGGCTATGGCCGCGTGCTCGTCAAGCGGGTCATCGGCTGCCCCGGCGATACCATCGACATCGATTTCGACGCCGGCGTCGTCTACCGCAACGGCGAGCCGCTCGAGGAGCCCTACACCGCCGCCCCGACCTGGCTCGCCGAGGGGACGGCGTTCCCCCTCACCGTGCCCGAGGGCTGCGTGTTCCTGATGGGGGACAACCGCAACGATTCGCTCGACAGCCGCTCGCCCGAGATCGGCTGCATCGACGCGCGCGACGTGCTCGGCAAGGTGCTCCTGCGCCTGACGCCGCTGCAAAAGCTGGGGGCGGTGGCATGAGCGAGCGCGATGTCCTGAACAGCCGCCAGATCCAGTGGTTCCCCGGCCACATGGCGAAAACGCTGCGCATCATGGAGCGCGAGGTGCATGGGGTGGACTGCGTCTTGCAGCTGCTGGACGCGCGCATCCCGTCCTCCAGCCTCAACCCCGAGATCCGGCGCATCACGGCGGGCAAGCCGCACCTGTATCTGCTCACCAAGGCCGACCTGGCCGACCCGGCGGTCACCGCGCAGTGGGTCGCGTGGTTCAGGGCCCGCGGCGACGGCTGCCTGGCGCTGGACGCCCGCCAAAGGGGCGGCGCGGCGGCGGCGCGCGGGCCCATTTTGAAAGAGCTCACGGCGCTGACCGAACGGCGCGCGGCGCGCGGCATGGCCGGCGCGCCCGTGCGGGTGATGGCGGTGGGCATCCCCAACGTGGGCAAATCCACGTTCATCAACTCCTTTGTCGGGGCGGCGCGCGCCAGGGCCGAGGATCGCCCCGGCGTGACGCGCGGCAAGCAGTGGCTCTCGGCGGACGGGTTCGACCTGCTCGATATGCCCGGCGTGCTGTGGAAAAAATTCGACAGCCTGCAGACCGCCTCCAACCTCGCGTTCATCGGCGCCATCCGGGACGATATCCTCGACATCGAATCGCTCGCCTGCGGTCTGCTGGCCGACGTGCGCGAGCTCTACCCCGAAAAAGTCCTGGCCCGCTACAAGCTGGAGGAGAGCGCGCTGGCCCTGCCGCCGTACGAGCTGCTCAACGCCATCGGTCGACGGCGCGGCATGCTCGTTCCGGGCGGCGAGGTCGATACCGAGCGCGCCGCCCGCACCGTGGTGGGGGAGTTCCGCCAGAGCAAATGGGGCCGCATCTCATTGGAACGCCCGCCCGCGCCGGGCGAGGGGGAACGCCCGCCCGCCCCACAAGGAGGTACGCCATGCCCCTCGCCGTGAAGGAGGCTCCCGCGCTGTACACCTACGACGCGGCAGTCCGCGCGCAGGCCGGCCCGCTGCTCTGCGGCATCGACGAGGCCGGGCGCGGGCCGCTGTGCGGTCCGGTGGCCTGCGCGGCGGTCATCCTCGACCCCGAAAAGCCGGTGCCGGGCGTCAACGATTCCAAAAAGCTGTCCGAGCCCCGGCGCGAGGAGCTCTATGCCGCCATCACGCAGAGCGCATTGGCCTGGAACGTCGTGCTCGTCGGGCCGGAGCGCATCGATGCGATCAACATCCTCAACGCCACCATGGAGGGCATGGCGGCGGCCGCCGCGGGGCTTGGGATGAAGCCCGACCGCATCCTCGTCGACGGCAACCGCACCCCGCCCGGCCTGCCGGCGCCGGCACAGTGCGTCGTCAAGGGCGATGCCATCAGCGCCTGCGTCGCCGCGGCGTCCATTTTGGCCAAGGTCACGCGGGATCGCCTGATGGCGGAGCTGGACGCGCAGTACCCGCAGTACGGCCTTGCGCAGCACAAGGGCTACGGCACCGCGCAGCACATCGAGGCGCTGCAAAAGTACGGCCCCGCGCCGTTTTACCGCCAGAGCTTCCTCAAAAAGCTGGCGCTGCCGGCGCCGGGGCAGGCCCTTGGGCAAAAGGGCGAGGCCGTCGCCGCCAAATACTACCGGCAAAACGGCTGCCTGCTGCTCGACCACAACTACCGCACCCGCTTCGGCGAGCTGGACGTGATCGCGTACAGGGACGGCACCGTCATCTTTGCCGAGGTCAAGACCCGCGCCGGCGCCCAAAAGGGGGCCCCGGCGGATGCCGTGGACGAAAAGAAGCGCCGCCGGCTGGCGAGCGCCGCGCGGCAGTGGCTGCAAAACAGCCCCTATGCGGACGCCCCGGTGCGCTTTGACGTCGTCGAGGTGCTGCCCGCCGATGCGGAGGGCCGCTGGCGCGTGCACTGCATCGAAAACGCATTCACCGAGCCATAAAAAGGAGAATGACCATGCGATACCACAGCACGCGCGATGCCGCGCTGACCGCCTCGGCAGGGGAGGCCATCCTGCGCGGCCTTGCGCCGGACGGCGGGCTCTATGTGCCCGAAAGCCTGCCCGCGGTCGGCGATGATACGCTGGCACGCTGGCGGGGCCTCGCCTACCCGGCGCTCGCCGCCGAGATCCTCGCGCTCTTTTTGACCGACTATGACCCCGCTTTTTTGCGCGAGGCCGCCGCGGCGGCCTACGGCGCGGCCTTTGGCGGCAAGGCGGGCCTGGTGGAAAAGGTGCACGAGGGCCTTTACGCGCTCGAGCTCTGGCACGGGCCGACCTGCGCGTTCAAGGACTACGCCCTGCAGCTGATGCCGCGCCTGCTCGTGCAGGCCAAGGCCATGCTGCACCGCACCGAGACGACGCGCATCCTCGTGGCGACCTCCGGCGATACCGGCAAGGCGGCGCTGGCCGGCTATGCGGATCTGCCGGGCATCGACATCGCGGTCTTTTACCCCGACGCCGGCACCAGCGAGATCCAGCGCCTGCAGATGGCCACACAGCGGGGCGAAAACGTCGCCGTGTACGCCGTAAAGGGCAACTTTGACGATGCGCAGACCGGCGTCAAGCGCGTGTTTGCCGATGCCGACGCCGCCGCCGAGCTCGAGGCGCGCGGCATCCGGCTCTCGAGCGCGAACTCCATCAACTGGGGGCGGCTGGTGCCGCAGATCGTCTACTATTTCCATGCCTATTTCCGCATGGCGGAGCGGGGCGCGGTCGCATGGGGCGAGCCCGTCGATGTCTGCGTGCCGACCGGCAATTTCGGCGATATCCTCGCCGGCTGGTACGCCAAAAAAATGGGCCTGCCGCTCGGCAGGCTGCTCTGCGCCTCCAACAAAAACAACGTGCTTTCGGACTTTATCTCCACCGGCACCTACGATGCGCGCCGCAGGTTCTACAAGACCGCCTCGCCCTCGATGGATATCCTCATCTCCTCGAACCTCGAGCGGCTTCTGTACCATGCCTGCGGCGACACCGCCAGGGTCGCGGGCTGGCTGGCCGAGCTGGGCGCGGACGGCTGCTACACCGTCGACGGCGATACCCTCGCCGCCATCCGCGCGGATTTCGCCTGCGGCTGGGCGGACGACGCGGCTGCCGCCGCCGAGCTGCGCGCGCGCTTTGAGGCCGACGGCTATCTCGCCGACCCGCACACCGCCGTCGCCCTGCGCGTGGCGGCGCGGCAAAAGGGCGCGGCGCCGATGCTGGTGCTTTCCACCGCCAGCCCCTGCAAGTTCCCGCGCGATGTGCTCGCCGCGCTGGGCGCCGTGCCGCCGGACAGCGATTTTGACGCCATGGCGGCGCTCGAGCGCCTGACCGGTACGCAGGCGCCGCCGAGCCTTGCCGCGCTGCGCAAAGCGCCCGTCCGCTTTGCCGGGAGCATCGACCCCGCCGCCATCCGCGCGGCGGCGCTGCGCTGAAAGGGAGGCGCGCGATATGTCCGTGTTTGCCATCGGGGATCTGCATCTTTCGCTGGGCACCGACAAGCCGATGGATGTCTTTCCCGGCTGGGAGGGCTACCTGCCAAAGCTGGAGGCCAACTGGCGCCGCTTCGTCGTCGATACCGATGTCGTCGTGCTGGCGGGCGATACCAGCTGGGCCATGTCGCTCAAGGACGCCCGGGCCGACCTCGCCTTTCTCGAGAGCCTGCCGGGGCAGAAATGGCTGCTCAAGGGCAACCACGATTACTGGTGGACGACGGCGGCCAAGATGGAGGCCTTTTTCGCCGCCGAAGGCTTTGACAGCCTGCGCCTGCTGCACAACAACTGCTGCACGGTGGGCCGCACGGCGCTGTGCGGCACGCGCGGCTGGCCCTTCGATGAGCCCGGCGGCACCGCCGCGCAGAATGAAAAGCTCCTTCTGCGCGAGGCCGGACGCCTGCGCGCCAGCTTACAGGCGGCGGGCGAGGCAAGGCAAAAGCTCGTCTTCCTGCACTATCCGCCGGTGTTTGCGGGGAGCACGGGGGGCGCCGCGCCGCTGCTGGAGGTCATGGCCGAGTACGGCGTGACCCGCTGCTGGTACGGCCACCTGCACGGCAAGAGCGTGCACACGGCGGTGCAGGGCGTGCGGGACGGCATCGACTACCGCCTCATCTCGGCCGATGCGCTCGGCTTCTGCCCCTGCAAGCTGGCCTTGTGACAAAGTTTTTTGGGGCGCGGTCTGGTAATTTTTGCCGGGCTGTGCTATAATACCTGCACATTTACTCATGGAGGAAGAAAAATGAAGTTGATTTCCTGCGAAAAAATGGAAAAAAGCACCGTCGCCCTGCAATTCTCGGTCGATGCGGCGACCGTCAACAGCGCCGCCGACGCCGCCTACCGCCGCGAGGGCAAAAAATACACCGTGCCCGGCTTCCGCAAGGGCAAGGCGCCGCGCGCCATGATCGAGCGCATGTACGGCGCGGATGTCTTCCTCTATGACGCCATCAACGACCTGTTCCCCGCCGAGTACGAGGCCGCCGCCAAAGAGGCCGGCGTCGAGGTCGTCGGCCAGCCGCAGCCGGAGGTCGTCTCGCTCACCAGGGAGGACGGCGCCGTGCTCAAGGTGACTGTGGCGGTCAAGCCCGAGGTCACGCTGGGCGAATACATCGGTTTGAAAGCCACCAAAGCTGCCAACACTGTCGAGGAAAGCGCCGTCGAGGCCGAGCTTGGCCGCATGCAGGATCGCAATGGCCGCCTCCTCACCCGCGAGGGCGTCGCCGAGAACGGCGACACCGTCGACATCGACTTTGACGGCTATGTCGACGGCAAGGCCTTTGAGGGCGGCAAGGCCGAGCATTACAGCCTGGTGCTGGGCTCCGGCATGTTCATCCCCGGCTTTGAGGAGCAGCTCGTTGGCCGCAAGGCGGGCGACGAGCTCGATGTCAACGTCACGTTCCCCGAAAAGTACCAGGCCGAGGAGCTCGCCGGCAAGGCGGCGGTGTTCAAGGTCAAGGTGCATGAGGTCAAATACAAGGAGCTGCCCGCTCTGGACGATGAATTTGCCAAGGACGTCAGCGAATACGATACCCTTGACGAGCTCAAGGCCTCCATCCGCCAGGGCATGCAGGAGAAAAACGACCGCCAGGCCGAGCAGGCTGTCGAGAACGACCTCATCGACCAGGTCGTGAACGGCATGCAGGCCGAGATCCCGCAGGCCATGATCGACGAGCGCGTCAACGAGCTCGTGCAGGATTTTGAGTACCGCATCCGCGAGCAGGGCATGGATCTCAAGACCTATCTCGGGTACATGGGCATGAAGCTCGAGCAGTTCCGCGATGAGTTCCTGCCGCAGGCCGAAAAGCAGGTCAAGATGCGCCTTGCCATGGAGGCCGTCGCCGCCAGGGAGAAGATCGAGGCCACCGAGGAGGAGTACGAGGCCGAGATCGCCAAGATCGCCGAGGCCTACAAGCTGGAGGCCGACAAGGTCAAGGGCATGGTCGACAAGGCGGCCGTCAAGGCGGATCTGGCCGTCAACAAGGCCATCGAGTTCATCAAATCGAAGGCGAAGATCGTTTCCGAGGCCCCCAAGGCGAAAAAGGCCGCCCCCAAGGCGAAAAAGGCCAATAAGGCCGGGGAAAAGACTGACGACGCCCCCAAGCCCAAAAAGACCCGCGCCCAAAAGGCCGGGGAAAAACCCGCCGATTGAATCCTGACCGCCCATGACCGTGACCGGTACGGCGAATCCCCGCCGTATCGGTCACTTTATCGGGGCATGCCCCGCATGAAAGGAGAGAGACCGCAATGAGCCTTGTACCCTATGTCGTCGAGCAGACCGCCCGCGGCGAGCGCAGCTACGATATCTTTTCCCGCCTGCTCAATGACCGCATCATCGTGCTGAGCGAGGATGTCAACCCGTCCTCGGCCAGCGTCGTGGTGGCGCAGCTTTTGTATCTTGAGGGGCAGGACCCTGAAAAGGACATCTACTTTTATATCAACAGCCCCGGCGGCTCCATCTCCGACGGCATGGCCATCCACGATACCATGCGGTATATCAAGTGCGATGTGTCCACCATCTGCGTCGGCATGGCGGCCTCGATGGGCGCGTTTCTGCTGGCCAGCGGCACCAGGGGCAAGCGCTTTGCGCTGCCCAACGCCGAGATCCTCATCCACCAGCCGCTGATCGGCGGGCAGGGGGGCGGGCTGTCCGGCCAGGCCACCGATATCCACATCCACGCCGAGCACATCGTGCGCATCAAGGAAAAGCTCAACGGCCTGCTGGCACAGTATACCGGCCAGCCGCTCGAGACCGTCCAGCGCGATACCGAGCGCGACAATTATATGACCGCCGAACAGGCGCTTGCCTACGGCCTGATCGACAAGATCATCGAAAAACACTGACCGCAAGGGAGACACTATGCCAAACCAACACCCCGGCCGGGACGGCAAAAACAAGGAGCTCTTCTGCAATTTCTGCGGGCGCAGCCAGGGCCAGGTGGAGCAGCTCATCATCGGGCCCGGCGTCAACATCTGCAAAGACTGTATCGACATGTGCTACAGCGCCCTCAACAATGAGGCGGAGCCCCGCCCCCCGCGCGCCGCTGCACCGCGCCGCGGCGCACGGCCCCGCTATTCGGCAAACCCGCTCGAGGGGCTGACCATCCGCACCCCGGCCGAGATCAAGGCCGGCCTGGACGAATACGTCATCGGCCAGGAGCAGGCCAAGCGCGTGCTCGCCGTGGCCGTGTACAACCACTACAAGCGCATCCTCTCCGGCAGGGAGAGCCAGGTGGAGCTGCAAAAATCCAACGTGCTCGTGCTGGGGCCCTCCGGCACCGGCAAGACCCTGCTGGCCCAGACGCTGGCCAAAATGCTCGGCGTGCCGTTCGCCATCGCCGACGCCACCACCCTGACCGAGGCCGGCTATGTCGGCGAGGATGTCGAGAACATCCTCTTAAAGCTCATCCAGGCCGCGGATTTTGACGTCGAGCGCGCGCAGTACGGCATCATCTACATCGACGAGATCGACAAGATCACCCGCAAGAGCGAGAACCCCTCCATCACCCGCGACGTCGGCGGCGAGGGCGTGCAGCAGGCGCTGCTCAAGATCCTGGAGGGCACCGTCAGCAACGTGCCGCCGGGCGGCGGGCGCAAGCACCCGCAGCAGGAATTCATCCAGATCGACACCAAAAACATCCTGTTCATCTGCGGCGGCGCCTTCGACGGGCTGGAAAAGCTCATCCAAAAGCGCAGCGAGCGCTCCGCCATCGGCTTTGGCAGCGAGGTGCGCGTCAAGCTCGACAAGGATGCCGAGCGCCAGCGCCTGCTGCGCAAGGTGGAGCCGGACGACCTTGTCAAATTCGGCCTCATCCCGGAGCTCGTTGGCCGCATGCCGGTCGTCACCGTGCTGGACGCGCTGGACGAGGCGGCGCTCGTGCGCGTTCTGACCGAGCCGAAAAACAGCATCGTGCGCCAGTATACCGAGCTGTTCGCGCTCGATAACGCCGAGCTCGTCTTTACGCCCGAGGCGCTTTCGGCCATCGCGCAAAAGACCATCGCCCGCCGCAGCGGCGCGCGCGGGCTGCGCAGCGTGGTCGAGGAGCTGCTCATCCCCATCATGTACGACCTGCCGTCCGATGCCACCATCACGAGAGTCACCATCGACGCCGACACCGTCGAGGGCGGCGCGCCAAAGCTCGAGCACGGCGCGGCGCGCCTGCGCTACCAGCAAAAAGATCGTCTTGCCGTCTATACCTGAACGAACGCTTCCCGCCGCGCCCGCCCGGCACGGCGGGAATTTTTTAACATTGTATGAAATTTGAAAAATGGGCTTGATTTTCCGGCAAAAGTGTATATAATGATTTTAGCACTCAAAACAAAAGAGTGCTAACACAACACGTTTTCAATATTTTTATAGGAGGTTCTTGTATCATGACGATCAAACCGTTGGCCGACCGCGTGGTCATCAAGCTGGTCGAGCAGGAGGAAACGACCAAGGGCGGGCTGATCCTGTCCGGCTCCGCCAAGGAGAAGCCCCAGGTGGCCGAGGTGCTGGCTGTCGGCCCCGGCGGCAACGTGGACGGCAAAGAGGTCGAGATGCTCGTCAAGGTGGGGGATAAGGTCCTCACCAGCAAGTATTCCGGCACCGAGGTCAAGGTCGATGGCGAGGAATGCACCATCGTCCGCCAGAGCGATATTTTGGCCATCGTCGAGTGATACGCCCCGCCAAAACTATCCCGCGTGCCGGGCCTGACGTCCGCCGCACGTGACCCCTTGCAGGGCGGGGTGTCCTCACCCCGCCGCACGTGACCCATGCAGGGCGGGGTGCCCTCACCCCGCCGCACGTGACCCATGTAGGGCGGGGTGCCCTCACCCCGCCGCACGCGTCCCATGTAGGGCGGGGTGCCCTCACCCCGCCGCAAAACAGAGATCTTGTTTTTAAGGAGAGATACACCATGGCAAAGCAGATCAAACAGGGCGAGGAAGCCCGCAAAGCCCTTTGCGCCGGCATCGACCAGCTGGCCGATACCGTCAAGATCACCCTTGGCCCCAAGGGCCGCAACGTCGTGCTGGCCAAAAAGTTCGGCAGCCCGGTCATCACCAATGACGGCGTGACCATCGCCAAGGAGATCGAGCTCAAGGATGAGTTCGAGAACATGGGCGCCCAGCTCGTGCGCGAGGTCGCCACCAAGACCAACGATGCCGCCGGCGACGGCACCACCACCGCCACCGTGCTGGCGCAGGCCCTTGTCACCGAGGGCATGAAGAACGTGGCCGCCGGCGCCAACCCGATGGACATCAAGCGCGGCATCCAGAAGGCCACCGCCGCCGCGGTCGAGGCCGTCAAGGGCCACAGCCAGAAGGTCAACGGCACCAAGGACATCGCCCGCGTGGGCACCGTGTCCGCCGGCGATGCCGAGATCGGCGCCCTCATCGCCGACGCGATGGAGAAGGTCACGGCCGACGGCGTCATCACCATCGAGGAGAACAAGACCACCGCCGAGACCTACACCGAGGTCGTCGAGGGCATGCAGTTCGACCGCGGCTACGTCACCCCCTATATGGTCACCGACACCGAGAAGATGGAGACCGTGTATGAGGACGCCGCCGTGCTCATCACCGACAAGAAGATCAGCGTCTTCCAGGATCTGGTGCCGCTGCTCGAGCAGATCATCCAGTCCGGCCGCAAGCTGCTCATCATCGCCGAGGACGTCGAGGGCGACGCGCTCTCCAACCTCATCATCAACCGCCTGCGCGGCGGGCTGAACGTCGTCGCCGTCAAGGCGCCCGGCTTCGGCGACCGCCGCAAGGAGATGCTCGAGGACATCGCCATCCTCACCGGCGGCACCGTCCTCAGCAGCGACCTGGGCTATGAGCTCAAGGATGCCAGCCTCGAGCTGCTGGGCAGCGCGCGCCAGGTCAAGGTCGGCAAGGAGAACACCACCATCGTCGGCGGCGCCGGCGACAAGAAGGCCATCGCCGACCGCGTGGCCCAGATCCGCAGCCAGATCGCCACGACCACCTCGGACTTTGACAAGGAGAAGCTCCAGGAGCGCCTGGCCAAGCTGGCCGGCGGCGTGGCCGTCATCAAGGTCGGCGCCGCGACCGAGGTCGAGATGAAGGAGAAGAAGCTCCGCATCGAGGACGCCCTCAACGCCACCAAGGCCGCTGTCGAGGAGGGCATCGTCGCCGGCGGCGGCGTCGCCACCCTGGGCGCCATCCCGGCGGTCGACAAGCTCGTCAAGGAGCTCTCGGGCGACGAGCGCACCGGCGCGCAGATCGTGCGCAAGGCGCTGGAAAGCCCGCTGCGCCAGATCGCGGCCAACGCGGGGCTGGAGGGCAGCGTGATCATCAACGATGTGCTCAGCAAGGGCAAGGTCAACTACGGCTTTGACGCCCAGAAGGAGGAGTACGTCGAGGATATGATCGAGGCCGGCATCGTCGACCCGACCAAGGTCACCCGCTCGGCGCTCGAGAACGCCGCCAGCGTCGCCGCCATGGTGCTGACCACCGAGAGCCTCGTCGCCGATATCCCCGAGCCCCCGGCTCCCGCCGCGCCCGCCGGCGGCATGGACGGCATGTATTGATACCGCCCAAACAGGTTTGAAGCGCCCCCTTACCGGCCATACTAAGCCCGGTAAGGGGGCTTTCGCATGCCGCAGAAACGCTTGGTCGGCATCAGCGCGGCGCTGGTCGGGCTGCTCGCGCTGGTGCTGTGCCGGGTCTACTATATCGCCGCCGACACCGCCTACGCGGCCAGCGCCGGGCGCCAGACCGTGCACGAGACGGCGCTGCCGCGCGCCCGCGGGGATTTTTATGACCGCGCGGGCCGCCCGCTGACCGGCGTCACGCCGTGCTGGTACGCGCTGTGCATCCCCGGTGACGGCAGCTATGCCGCGCTGTTCCCCTATGTCCCGTATGCGGCGCAGGCGGAGCTGTACGCCAAGCGCAACAGCGTGAGCCCTTTCCTCATCGAGATCGGGCAGGATCTGAGCGGCGCGGGCATCTACTGCTGCCAGAGCGCCCGGCGCTTTTTGCCGGTGCCCATCGCGCGGCACCTGCTGGGGTATCTCGACGGCGACGGGCACGGCGTGGCGGGCCTTGAGCGCGCCTGGGAGGACGTGCTGTACACCGCGAACGACGCCGACGTAATCTCCTGCCTGACGACCGCGCAGGGCAGCCTGCTCACCGGCGAGAGCCCGCACCGCGCCACCGCCGATGCCGGCACCGGGCGCGGCGTGCGCCTGACGCTGGACGCCGCCGTCCAGCGCATGGCCGAGGGCGTCGCGCAGAGCATGCTGCCGCGCGGCTGCCTGCTCGTGCTGGATGTGGACACCGCCGACGTGCTGGCGGCGGTCAGCATGCCGGAATTTGACCCGAACGATATCGCCAAAAGCATCGCCGCCGACGATACCTCGCTCATCGACCGCACGCTGGCGGCGTTCAGCGCCGGTTCGGTGTTCAAGCTGGTGCTGGCCGTCGCCGCCTATGAGAACGACCTCGACTGGTACACCCACGACTGTGACGGCTACGAGGAGGTCGCCGGGCAGATCTTTCGCTGCGCGCACGGCAGCGCGCACGGCCTTGTCAACCTGCGCGGCGCGCTGGAGGCCAGCTGCAACTGCTTCTTCGTCAACCTCGGCAAAGCCCTCGGCCCCGAAAGGATCCTGCAAACGGCGCAAAGGCTCGGCTTTGGCACGGCGTCCGCGGTGTCGCCGGGCCTCAAGAGCGCGGCGGGCGTGCTGCCGAGCGAGGCCCAGCTGCAAAACGCCGGGCAGCTCGCGATGTTCAGCTTCGGGCAGGGCAGCCTGACCGTCACGCCGCTGCAGATCGCGGCCATGGTCAACGCGGTGGCCGCCGGGGGCGTTTGGCGCGCGCCGGCGTTCGTGCAGGGCGTCACCGACGCGGACGGCGCCGTTGTCGAGGCCTTGCAGCGCCCCGAGCCGGTCACCGTCTGCCGGCAAAGCGTGGCGCGCGTGCTGCGCAGCATGCTGTGCTCGGTCGTCGAGGAGGGCACCGGCAGCGCGGCGCTCCCGCTGGCGGGCGGCGCCGGCGGCAAGACCGGCACCGCCCAGACCGGCCAGTATGACGAAAACGGCGAGGAGCTGCTCAACCACTGGTTCGCCGGCTTCTGGCCGGCGCAGGATCCAAAGTACACCATCGTTGTTTTGCAGGATGGCGTTTTGCAGCCGGAATACACGAGCGCCCAGATCTTTGCCCGCCTGGCCGACGGCCTGCTCGCCATGCAGGGCATGCAAACGCCCGTGACCTCTTGACAAGCTCGGCCGCCGTTTTATATAATAAGCGCGTAGATACAAAACGGCTGTGATGGGGCCAATGCCGGGCCAAGGTCAAACAGAGAGGGGCGCCGCTCGCTGCGAGGCGCCTGACCGTCTGCCCGGCGATGCCACCCCGGAGCTCCCGGCCAACCCCGGGCGTATGTGCGGCGTTATACGCAGCTTTGAGCGGCGGCCCGCTTTTGTGCCGGGCCGCAAACCGGGTGGTACCACGGACGCTGCTTTGCCAGCCTTCGCCCCTGTTTTACACAAGGGGAGAGGGCTATCTTTTTTTGCCCGGCCTCCCCAAAACCGGAAAGGTAGGAACCTACAATATGCAATGGACATCCCTCAACGACCTGCGCGAAAAGTACCTCCACTTTTTTGAGACGAAAGGGCATCTGCGCCTGGGCAGCTTCCCGCTCGTGCCCAAGGATGACCCCAGCCTCCTGCTCATCAACAGCGGCATGGCGCCGATGAAAAAATGGTTCCTCGGGCAGGAGGAGCCGCCCCGCCACCGCGTGACGACCTGCCAGAAATGCATCCGCACGCCGGATATCGAGCGCGTCGGCATCACCGCGCGCCACGGCACGTTCTTCGAGATGCTGGGCAACTTCTCTTTCCAGGACTATTTCAAGGAGGAGGCCATCCCCTGGGCGTGGGAGTTCTTGACCGGCGAGCTCGCCATCCCGGCGGACAAGCTCTACATCTCGGTCTATCAGGAGGACGACGAGGCGTACGACATCTGGACGCAGAAGATCGGCATCCCCGCGGATCACATGGTGCGCTTCGGCAAGGAGGACAACTTCTGGGAGCACGGCTCCGGCCCCTGCGGCCCCTGCTCCGAGATCTACTATGACCGCGGCCCCGAGCACGGCTGCGGCAAGCCGACCTGCAAGGTCGGCTGTGACTGCGACCGCTACATGGAGGTCTGGAACCTCGTCTTCAGCCAGTTCGATTCCGACGGCAAGGGCACCTACACCCGCCTGCCCAAGCCCAACATCGACACCGGCATGGGCCTTGAGCGCCTGGCCTGCGTGATGCAGGATGTCGGCAACCTGTTCGAGGTCGACACCGTCGCCGCCGTGCTGCACCACGTCGAGCGCATCGCCAACAAGACCTACGGCCAAAACGACAGGGACGATATCTCCATCCGCGTCATCACCGACCACATCCGCTCCACCGTGTTCATGGTGTCGGACGGTGTTCTCCCCTCGAACGAGGGCCGCGGCTATGTGCTGCGCCGCCTTTTGCGCCGCGCCGCGCGCCATGGCCGGATGCTCGGCATCACGCGACCGTTCCTGACCGAGCTCGTCGATACCGTCATCGCCTCGAGCGAGCAGGGCTACCCCGAGCTGCGCGAGCACGAGGACTACATCAAAAAGGTCATCGGCACCGAGGAGGAGCGCTTCTCCCGCACCATCGACGCCGGCCTCAACATCCTGAACGGCATGCTTGATAAGCTCGAGGGCGCGAAAGAAAAGATCCTCACCGGCGTCGAGGCGTTCAAGCTCAACGATACGTTCGGCTTCCCGCTCGACCTCACGCGCGAGATCGCCGCCGAGGCCGGCGTGATCGTCGACGAGGCGGCTTTCCACATCGAGATGACCAAGCAGCGCGAGCGCGCCCGCGCCGAGCGCCTTGCCAAGGACATCTCCGGCTGGAGCGCCGACCTGTTCGGCGGGCTTGCCGCCGAGCCCACCGTCTTTGACGGCTATACCACGCTGAGCGAGCAGGCCGCCGTGCTGGCCCTCTCGGACGGCGAGGAGCTGGCCGATGCCGTCGCCACCGACGAGGGCGCCAAGGAGGGCGTGCTCGTTGTGCTCGACCGCACGCCGTTCTACGCCGAGATGGGCGGCCAGGTGGCCGACCACGGCACGCTGCAGAGCGAGACGGCCAGGCTGCGCGTCGAGCAGGTCAAAAAGACGCCCCGCGGCTTCTTTGTGCACACCTGCACGCTGCTCGAGGGCACCCTCAAGGTGGGGGACACCGTCACCGCCAGCGTGGACGCCGCCCGCCGCGGCGCCATCTGCCGCAACCACACCGCCACCCACCTGCTGCAAAAGGCCCTGCGCGAGGTGCTCGGCGACCATGTGCACCAGGCCGGCAGCTACCAGGATGACCGCCTCACCCATTTTGACTTCACGCATTTCAGCGCCGTCACGCCGGAGGAGCTTGACAGGGTCGAGCGCATCGTCAACGAGAAGATCTACGAGAACATCCCCGTCACCGTGCAGGATCTGCCCATCGAGGAGGCCAAAAAGATGGGCGCGATGGCGCTGTTCGGCGAGAAATACGGCGACGTCGTGCGCGTCGTCGACGCCGGCGGCTGGAGCACCGAGTTCTGCGGCGGCACGCATGTCAGGAACACCGCCGAGATCGGCTGCTTCAAGATCCTATCCGAGAGCAGCGTCGCCGCCGGCATCCGCCGCATCGAGGCGACCACCGCCTTCGGCGTGCTGGGCCTTTTGGCCGAGCATGACCGCCTCTTGAGCGAGACGGCCTCGGCCCTCAAGGCGAACAACCCCAAAGACCTGCCCGCCCGCGCCGCGGCCCTTGCCGCCGAGCTCAAGGAGACCGCCCGCCAGCTGGAGGCCGCCAAGAGCGAGCTGGCCGCCAGGCAGGTGGACGGCCTGTTCGAGGGCGCCGCCGACATCGACGGCGTGCGCATCATCACCGCC
Organism: uncultured Gemmiger sp.; assembly: GCA_947628865.1. Taxonomy (GTDB): domain Bacteria; phylum Bacillota; class Clostridia; order Oscillospirales; family Ruminococcaceae; genus Gemmiger. Next base: position 11,762 of record CANRBN010000004.1, on the reverse strand, counting down.
TACCTCAGCGGCACCGGCACCGACACGCTGCGCGACATGGTCGATAAGATCCGCGACAAGGCCCCCAACACCGTGACCGTGCTCGTCGGCGCCGACGGCGGCAAGACCACGATGGCGGTGGGCGTTGCAAAAAACGCGCTGGCCCGCGGGCTCAAGGCCGGGGCGCTGGTCAAGCAGATCGCCGCCATCGCCGGCGGCAACGGCGGCGGCAAGCCGGATTTCGCCATGGCCGGCATCCGTGATACCACCAGGATCGACGAGGCCCTCAACGCCGTGGCCGACATCGTGCGCGGCGCGCTGGCCCAATAACAAAGGAGGCGTACGCTATGGCAGACTGCCTGTTCTGCAAGATCGCGGCAGGGGAGATCCCCTCCAACAAGCTGTATGAGGACGAGGCCATCCTCGCGTTCCATGACATCGACCCGCAGGCGCCGGTGCATTTCCTCGTCATCCCAAAGCGCCACGTCGAGAGCGCCGCGGCCCTCAACGAAAACGACGGCCCGCTGCTCGGCCACATCTATGCAAAGATCGCCGAGCTCTGCCGCGAGCAAGGCGTGGACAAGACCGGCTACCGCGTCGTCACGAACATCGGCGTACACGGCGGGCAGAGCGTGCCCCACCTGCACTTCCATGTGCTTGGCGGGCGCAGCATGAAGTGGCCTCCGGGCTGAGCGTTCGCGCTTTACAAGGAAAATACCGCTCCCGGCGGCACATGCCCGCCGAAACCGATCCGTTTGAAAAAATGCACTAAGAGACTAAGAGAAAGAAGGCTTTTCCCATGGCTGAAACCTATACCCTGCACGTCGCGGGGCTCTCCCGCGAGCTGACCATCTGCAAGGTCAACGACCATCTGGACATCGCCGCCTTTATCATGTTCGGCGATGTCGAGCTCACCGTCGCCTGCGCGGCGGAGCTGCTCAAAAAGGTGCCGGATTTTGACGTCATCCTCACCGCCGAGGCCAAGGGCATCCCGCTTGCCTACGAGATGGCGCGCCAGAGCGGCAAGCCGTGGATCACGGCCCGTAAAGGCCCCAAGCTTTACATGAAAGAGCCGGTCGTGGTCGAGGACGAATCCATCACCACCGCGGGCAAGCAGACGCTCGTCATCGACAAGAAGGACATCGACTTCATGGACGGCAAGCGCATCCTCATCGTGGACGACGTCATCTCCACCGGTGGCTCGCTGCACGCGCTGCGGGCGCTGGCCGCCCGCAGCACCGGCACCGTCGCCGCCATGGCCGCCGTGCTGGCCGAGGGCGACGCCGCCGAGCGAAAGGACATCGTCTTTTTGGAGCCGCTGCCGCTGTTCGTGCACTGAAGCGCCTGTAACAGCAAGTGAAACGCAAACTGGCCGTCCTCGGCCTCTGCTTTGCGCTGGCGGAGCTGGCCGCCGCGACCCTGCCGCCGCCGGCTGCCGTGCCGGCGGCGCTGCTGACGGCGGGGGCGGCGCTCCTGCTCGTCATCTGCCGCAGGGGAAGGGCCTCGGCGGCTGTGTGGGTGCTGGCGGGTCTGGCGCTCGGCCTTGGGTACAGCGCCGGGTACGATGCCGCCGTCGTGCGCCCGGTCGAAGCGCTGGCCGGCTCGACTGTGACCGCCACGGCCACGGTGGAACCGGACTGCTCGACCGCGTACGGCCCCGGCATGCTGCGCGGCACGCTGCGGCTGGAGGGCATCCCGGGCTGCCGCGGCGCGGTGCTCGTGCAGTGCTGGAGCTTTCCCGCCGAGCGGGCGGGGGAGCGCTTCACCGCACAGTTTGCCCTGAGCGCGCTGCCAAAGGATCGCTACCGCGCCGGCAGCTATGCCGACGGTGTGTATCTCGAGGCGGAATATTTAGGCGGCTGGGCTGCCCAGCCATCCAAAAGCGTTCCCCGCTTTTGGATGAATGACGCTCGTCTCGCCCTCAGCGCGCGGCTGCGCCGCTGGATGCCGCAGCCCTACGGGCCGCTGGCCGCGGCCATGCTGTTGGCCGACCGCAGCCTGCTGCCGGCCGATGTCACCAATGCGTTCCGCGCGGCGGGCGTGTCCCACCTGCTGGCGGTATCGGGGCTGCACATCTCGCTGCTGTGCGGGGTGTTTGCCCTGGGCGCCGCGGCGGGAGGGCGCCGCCGCTTTGCCCGCCCGCGCATCCTGGCGCGCGCCGCGCTCATTTTGTTCTACATGGCGCTCACCGGGGCGCCGGTCTCGGTGCGGCGGGCCGGCGTCGCGCTGCTGCTGGCGCTGGCCGGCGAATGGCTTTTGCAGCCGCCGGACTACCTCACCGCCATGGGCGCCGCGGCGCTGCTGTTCGGGCTGCAAAACGCATGGGCGCCGTGCGATGTCGGCTTCCAGCTTTCCTTTGCCGCCGTGCTCGGCGTGCAGGCGGGCGCGGCCCTGGCCAGATGGGAGCGCCCGCGCCTGCCCGGCTGGCTGATGGCCCCGCTCGCGGCGGTGCAGACGGCGGCGTTCGCCTCGCTCGCCACGCTGCCGGTGCTGCTCGCAAACGGCATGACGGCCAGCGGCGTGGCGGTGCTCTCCAACCTGCTCGTCGTCTGGATGCTGCGCCCGGCGCTGCTGCTGGGGCTCGCGGTGCTGGCGCTCTCGGCCCTGCCGGTGCTGGCGCCGGCCATGCGCGCCGCCAGCTTGCTGCTTTCGGTGTGGCTGCGCGGGATGCTCGCCATCGTTCGGTGGTGCGCGGCGCTGCCCGCGGCCAACGTGTACCTGCCGCGCCGCTATACGCTGTTCGTGCTGGCGGTGCTGGGGGCCCTGGCGGTGTTTTTTTGGTGCCGGCGCAAGACGCTCCCGATGCTCTGGCTCCTGCCGGCGGCGGCCGTGTGCGGTCTCGCGGCGGCGGGGCTGGGCATGCTGCTCATGCGGGACGTCATCACGGTGGCGCTGGTCGGTACAGCCGGCAACCCGTGCGCCGTCATCACCCAAAACGACCGGGCCGCCGTGCTTTTCCGCGGCGGCAAGACGAATCTGGATGCGGTGGAGGAGTATCTCGCCGGGCACGGCGCGCCGGAGGTGCTGCTCACGGTCGATATCCGCCAGGATCCGCAGGAGGCCTATGCCGGCGACGCTGCGCTCGTTTTGGCCGAGGCGGAGCGCGGCTGGCGGGCTTGTGAATTGAGCGAAACGCTCACGCTGTATCTTTACCATTCCGCCGCCGGCAATCTGGCGGTCATACGCGCCGGAGACGCGAGCCTTGCCCTGGCGGCGGGCAGCGCCGCTTTGCCGCAGCCGCTGGCCGTCGATGTGTTCTGCGCCGGCGGCAGCTGGCCGGAGGGGCTCAGCGCCGGCGCGGTGCTCGCCAACAGCACGGCGCCGCGGCTCTTCACCGGCGCGGGCGGGGCCGCGGTCTACTACGGCAGCGAGGCGCCCGCCGCCGTGCTGCGCCCGGGCCGGTCGCTGATCCTTGAGGAGGTGGAGCGCCTTGCTGTACAGTGAGACCGAATGCCGCAAACGGCTCAAAAACGGCTGCGGCCTGTTCTGCTTTTATGCCGGCGAGGAGGCACTGGCCCGCACCGCCGCGCAGGGGGTGCTGCAGGCGCTCGCGCCCGAGGCGCCCGAGACGCTCACCCTGAGCGGCCCCGCGCCGGCGCTCGAGGAGATCGAGCTGGCGGCGGGCACCGTCTCCTTTTTCGGCGGGCGGCGGCTCGTGTACCTGCCGCTTCTGCGCCCCGCCGCTTATGCGGAAAAGGATCTCGCCGCGCTCACCGATACCCTGACCGGCGCCGAGGGCACGGTGTTCGTGCTGACCGTCGTCATCGAGGAAAAATACGGCAAGCTGCGGCCCGGCAAGCGCGAGCAGGCGTTTTTCTCGGCGTGCGAAAGGGCCGGCTACTGCGCGCAGGTGGCCCGGCCCGGCCGCCGCGAGCTGCTGGCGATGCTGGCCGGCTGGGCGGAGCAGAGCGGGGCCGGATTCGCCCCCGGCGCCGCCGAGGCACTGCTCGAGCGCTGCGGCGACGAGCTCACCCTTTTGCGCAACGAGACCGAAAAGCTGGCCGCGTTCAGCGATTACGGCACCATCGGCAGGGAGGCGGTGGCGGCGCTGGGCAGCGTCACGCTCGAGGCCGACACGTTCGATATGGTGCGCATGGTCAGCGCCGGCAGCACCGCGCAGGCGCTGCAAAAGCTCGGCGTGCTGCTCGCCATGCAGAACGAGCCGCTGGCCATCGCCGGCGCGCTGACGGGCAATTATCTCGATATCTACCGCGCGCTGCTGGCCCGCCAGAGCCGCCGCCCGCTGGCGCAGCTGGCAAAGGATTTCGGCTACACGGGCCGCTGGAGCTACCGGCTGGAAAACGCCGACCGCACCGCCGCGCGCTGCACGCGCCCCCAGCTCGAGCGCTGCCTGCGCATTTTGCAGCGACTGGATCTTGACTTGAAGCGCAGCCGCCTCGGCGCCGATGTGCTGCTGCAAAAGGCCGTGTGCGAGCTGGCGCAGGCAGGTGCGCGGTGAGCGCGCCGCAAAAGCTCGCCCTGCGGCGCGCACTCGTCGTGGAGGGCCGCTATGACGCCGCGCGGCTCGCGAACCTGGTGGACGCCGCCATCCTCACGACCGACGGCTTCGCCATTTTCAAGGACAAACAGATGCAGGCGCTGTTCCGGCGCGTGGCGGCGGCGCAGGGGCTGCTCATCCTGACCGACCCCGACGCCGCGGGCTTTCGCATCCGGCATTTCGTGGCGCAGCTGGCCGGCGCCGAAAACGTCCGCCACGCCTATGTGCCCGCGCTGCCCGGCAAGGAGCGCCGCAAGCCGGAGCCCGGCAGGGAGGGCCTGCTCGGCGTCGAGGGCGTGCCGGACGAATTGCTGCTGCAAGCGCTGCAAAACGCCCTGCAAGGCGAGAGCGCGCCGCCCGCGGCGGCGCAGCGCGCGCCCATCACCTACACTGACCTCTACGAATGGGGGCTTTCCGGCACGCCGGACGCCCGCGCACGGCGGTACGCTTTCCTGCGCGCGCTGGGCCTGCCCCCGCGGCTGGGCAAAAAGGCGCTTTTGCAGGTGCTCAACACGCTCTACACGCGCGCATCGCTCGCCGCGCAGCTGGAAAACGGCGCGTGACAACAGCCGGGACCCGCGGGGACGCTCGTCCCGGTTTTGGGCATTTTACTTGTGTTTTTCCGCTGTGATTTGTGCAATAGTGAAAAAATCGAAAATCGAAAAAAGAATCTTTCTCCATACAGAAAAAAGTGGTATCATGTACAATAGTGTTTTGTGCACACCGGGCAAAAAAACAAAATAAGGGGAGATCGTTATGCATAGGGATCCATGCCATTTCTGGCAGCGTTTGGGCTGCTTTGTGACGGCGGCTGCCCTGGCGGTGGCCTGCGCCCTGCCTGCGGTGGCCGAGACGGCGCCACTGTCGCCGTCGACCCCTGCAGGGGTCGATACACCGCTGCCGGCGGCCATTTACGCGGCGGATGACTTCTCCGTCACGCTGCAGGCCGATAAGACCGAGGCAACGGTCGGTGAAACCGTCACCCTGACGGCACAGGTCAATGCCAAGGATGGCACACCGGTCACCGACCTGGAGGGGCAACACCTGCGGCTGTGGTTCTATGCGGACACATGGGATGCAAATGCTCCCACAGACGCTGCGGTGGCTGATGATTCCGGTACGGTGTTCACCACGGGCATCACGCTGAACGCTGTGGGCACCTACCATTTGGCGGCCAAGCTGGAGGACGCGGAAGGCGGATACATCGCCTATCATAGCGTCGATGTGACTGTTTCGGCCGCCGCGGCGGCCCCGGTATACACGCTGGAGCTGGTGCCTGCCATGGATGGCGCAGACAAATTCGGCGTGCGGCCCACCGCCGGCAACGGCACCGATGAGATCGCCATTGACGGCAAGACGTATGGGTTTGCCGTATGGTTCGAGGGCAAGCCAGAGGGCTCCTCCTCCAATTTCGCTGAAAACAACAGCACAACGGCAAACTATGCGGCGCTGGATGTTGACGGCACCTATACAGTCAAGGCCTCGCTCTACGACGTGACGGATCCATCGTCCTGGAAAGAGCTGGCGTCAGAGACGCTGACGGTTTACCGCAAGACCGATACCCAAACGGTCTACATCCTTGCCGTGGACGCCGACCCCGACAGCGGCGCGACGCTGGAGCCCGGTGCCAAGGTGGCGGTGAACGCCTACGCCTTTGCCGATGGGGCAGACGCCAAAGAAACGCTTGGCTATTCCATCTGGTCGAATCATTGGGAGCATACAGACGGCAGGGATGATGCCGCCATCTCCGATGCGAACAGCTATAACGCCGAGGTCACCCTGCCCTCCGCCGGCACATATTATCTCGTCAGCGAGCTGAGCGATAAAACAGACCCCAACAGCTGGGTATCGCTGATAAAAGCTGCGCTGCAATACACAGTCAGCGAGCCGGAGCCCGACACCCCGGCCCCGGAACCCGTCCAGGGCGAGCTCAACGTCGAGTATGTAAAGGATCTGCCCGAGGATTTCATCTTCGGCTGGGACATCTCCTCCATCATCTCGGAATTTCAAAGCGGCGTCGTCTACAAGAACTGGGACGGCAACACCATCAGCGATGTTGAGACATTCTGCAGCTTTATCCGGTCGCAGGGCATCACCCATGTCCGCGTGCGCGTCTGGAACGACCCCTATGACAGCGACGGTCACGGCTACGGCGGCGGCAACAATGATGTCGCAAAGGCCAAGACCATCGTGGATGCCTGCCGCAAGGCGGGGCTCCAGGTGCTGATCGATTTCCATGTGTCGGACTTCTGGGCGGATCCCGGCAAGCAGCAGGCCCCCAAGGGCTGGGAGGCATACTCGCTGGAGCAAAAGAAGACCGAGGTCAAGAAGTTCATCGGTACCGCGCTCGAGACGATCGACCCCCAAAAGGATACCGTCGCGATGGTGCAGGTCGGCAATGAGACGACCGGCGGCTTCGTGGGCGAAACAGGCACCGCCAACATGTGCGCGCTGTTCCAAAGCGGCGCCGAGGCGGTCAAGGCCTATGATCCCGATACAAAGGTCGTCATTCACGTCACCAACCCCGAAAGAGGCAACGTGACCGCCTGGGCCAAAAACCTCAGCGACAATCAGGTCGATTATGATATCCTTGCCACCAGCTGCTACCCCTACTGGCACGGCACGCTGCAAAACCTGAAAACAGAATTTGAGACCGTTATTTCCAAGTACGGCAAGCAGGTGATGGTCGCCGAGACGAGCTATGCCTATACGCTGGAGGATTCCGACGGGCATCCCAACACGGTCCGCGAGGGCAACAACGATACCGCCGCGACCGCGACCGAGCCCTTTACCCCGCAGGGGCAGGCCACCGCGATCCGCAACATGATCAATGCCGTGAACGAGGCGGGCGGCCTGGGCGTGTTCTACTGGGAGCCGGCCTGGATCACGGTCGGCAATACCATCGGCCTGACCGGTGAGGCGTACAAGGCAAAGGTGGCTGAAAACAGCACGAAATGGGAGACGTACGGCAGCGGCTGGGCGGCCAGCTATGCCAACGAGTATGATCCCGACGATGCCGGCAAGTGGTACGGCGGCTCCGCCGTCGACAACGAGGCGTTCTTCCGCCCCGATGGCACCCCGCTTGAAAGCCTGCATGTGTACAACTATGTTTACACCGGCGCCGTGACCGATAAGGTCTCGGTAGAAAAGATCGCCGCCTTTACCGCGCGCCTCACCGCCGGCGAGGATCTGGCCGCGGCGCTGCCCGCGACCGTCGAGGTGACCTACAACAGCGGCGCCCCCGTGGCGGAGCCTGTGACCTGGAATGCCGACGATATCGCCGCCGATACGGGCAAGCCCGGCAAGGTGACGGTGCGCGGCACCGTCAAGTTCAGCAAAACGGTGGACTCCGGGAACTACAGCGGCAAGCCGGACGGGGAAACGACCGCCACCATCACCGTCGTCATGCCCAACCTGCTGCCGGCCGATGTGGCGACCGTGGATGCGCGCGATGCGTTCGTGCTGGACAAGATGGACATCCGGGCGGACGAAGGCAATTCCTCGGATGGCGTCAACAGCCTGCACTGGTGGGATTCGAAAGCCTTTACCGGCACCGCCGCCCTCAAGGATCCGGTGCAGCTGGATGCCGGCACATACACGTTCAGCGTGCAGGCGCAGGGCGAAAAGAGCAATGTGTGGCTGGAAGTGCTGGACGCCGATGGCAATGTGCTGGCCAAGTGCGAGCCTGTCGCCATGAACGGTTGGCACAACTGGCAGACCCCGCAGATCGCCTTTACCCTGGAGGCCGCCGCCGCGGTGCAGCTGCGCGTGTGTGTGGATGCCCAGGCCGAGGGATGGGGCAACGTCGATGAGCTTTATCTGTATGTGACCGAAAAAACGCCGGAACCCACCCCGACGCCAAGCGAGAGCCCGGAGCCGACCGAGACCCCGACGCCAAGCGAGACCCCGGAGCCGACCGAGACCCCGACGCCGTCCGAGAGCCCGGAGCCGACCGCCACCCCTGTGCCGACCGAGAGCCCGGAGCCGACCGCCACGCCGCTGCCGGAGATCTATGAAGTGATCGAGGGCGCTGACCAGACAGTCAGCATCGAGCAGGGCCAGGATGCTCAGTTCCGCGCCAACATGGATCTCGATAAGTTCCGCGGTCTCCAGATCGACGGTAAAACCGTTCCGGCCGATCAGTATACGGCCTGGGCCGGAAGCACATACGTTCGCATCCGGGCGGAGTACATCAAAACGCTGGCCCCGGGCGACCATACCATCACCTATCTGGCCACGGATGGCAGCGCTACCGCCGTCTTTACCGTAACGGCGCTTGCGGCGCCTACGCCCACCCCGGCGCCTGCGCCCACTCCGGCGCCTGCGGTGACCATCCCGCAGACCGATGACCCCGCGCCCGTCGCGGCCCTGAGCCTGGCCCTGGCAGTATCTTTGCTGGGCCTTGCCGCTGCCGGGTATGGCATCAAAAAGCGCAAGTAAACTGCCGCCGCAACAAAACAGCACCGCCCGCCCGGTTTTGCCGGGCGGGCGGCTCAGCGTGTCGAGAAACTCGACACGCTGCAAAAGAGGGGTTCGGCTTTGCTGGCTGCGCCAGTCCGCCTGCACCCCTCTCTTGGACACACCCCGTCGCAAAAAATGTCGTTCTCATGCCTAAAGGCGACTCGAACGGCATTTTTTGCTCTAGAGGTATCGTCCTCGTCTGCGTCTCCGGCCTAAGAGCCGCGCTTTGCGCGGTTGGCCTCCGACGTGCGCCTGCGGGCGCGAACATGTCAGCCGAGGCCGATGGATTCAGAAAACACCTTTTTCGACAGTCTGCGCCCCCCCCGCGGGCGGCTTTTGGCGGGTGGAGCCCTGCATCATTCCAGCGTGCCATCCCGCATCTGTTGCGCATACCATGGCTCCGGCGCGTGGAAGACCTTTCCGGCCAGATACGCGAACCGCTCGTCCGCGATTTTCGGCGGGAAGATAAGCTCCCACGCGCAGAGCGCCTGGTATCTCATGTGATACCGCCGGTTGGCGGCGTTGCTGCCGTACTTGCCGTCGCCCAGGATCGGGCAGCCGATGCTGGCAAGATGGGCGCGGATCTGGTGCGTGCGCCCCGTCACCAGATCGACCTTGAGCAGCGCCAGCTGCCCGCTCACGGCGAGCGTCTCATACCCGGTCACGATCTCCTTGGCGCCGGGGGCGGGGCGGGGGAGCACCGTCACCGTCCCCCTTGCGGCATCCTTGCGCAGCCAGCCGCGCAGCACGGCGGCGGGCGGCTGCGGCGCGCCGAGCGTCACACACAAATACCGCTTGCCGATGGCGCGTTCCTTGATGGCGGCGGTCAAAAAAGCCTCGGCCTGCGGTGTTTTGGCCAACAGCACCAGCCCGCTCGTGCCGGTGTCGAGCCGATGGCACAGGCGCGGGGGCGCAGTCTCGCCGCGTGCGGCCAGCGTTTGCACCGCGCGGGCCAGCAGCGTGTCGCCCTCGCCCTCGACGGCGATGCCGGCGGGCTTGTCGGCGATAAGGAGCTCGGCGTCCTCATACACAAAGACCGCCGGCGGGCAGAGCTGCTCCTCGCGCAGATAGAGCTGCACGCTGTCGCCGCGGCGCAGCAGAGCGGACAGCGGCGTCTTTTGGCCGTTGAGCTTGAGTTTGTTCTCCCGCACAGCCTTGTGCAGCGTGCCGGCGCGCAGGGCCGGGAATCGCCGCAGCAGCCAGGCATCCAGCCGCATCGGCTTTGCGTCGTCAAAGATCAGTTCCCGCACGGCGTTTTTCCTCCCGCTGTCTTTTTTACCAGTGTACCACAATCGCGCCGGTTTGCAAGCGGCCTGCCCGCATTTGACATTTGCCCTCCGCCGCGTTACAATAAAAAACGCCGAGCGCGCCGCCGTGGCGGAACTGGCAGACGCAAGGGACTTAAAATCCCTCGGTGGCAACACCGTGCGGGTTCGATCCCCGCCGGCGGCATCGGCAAAACAGCCCGGGCAGCGCTGCCCGGGCCGGTTTTTTCCCTTTTCGGGGGAAAAACTGCCAAAAAACGCTTGTATCTTTGGCGGCTATCGTATATACTTAATTGTATCTGTGCGGCACGGTATGCACAAGATAGTGGGTGCGTGCCGCGCCAGCGGAAAGAAAGGATCTGTATGGCCGATTATTTCAAGATGGATCGCAAAGCCCTTGAAGCGGAGAAAGCGCGCATGGAGGAGCAGTACGCGCGCTACAAGGCAAAGGGCCTCAACCTCAACATGGCCCGCGGCAAGCCCGGCCCGCGCCAGATGAACCTGGCGATGGAGCTGCTCAAGCTCGACGATTACACCGCCGCCGACGGCACCGACGCCCGCAACTACGGCAACCTTGAGGGCCTGTATGAGGCGCGCGCCCTTTTCGGCGAGGTCATGGGCATCCGCCCCGAGGAAGTGTTCATGGGCGGCAACTCCAGCCTGCAGCTGATGTACAGCCTGATGACCATCGGCTATATGTTCGGCTTTCCGGAATCGGAAAAGCCGTGGAGCCAGGTGCCGGATCGCAAGTTTCTGTGCCCCGTGCCGGGGTATGACCGGCATTTCCGCATCACCGAGGAGCTCGGCTTCGAGATGATCAACATCCCCATGCACGACGACGGCCCCGATATGGACATGGTCGAAAAGCTCGTCGCCGCCGATGCCTCCATCAAGGGCATCTGGTGCGTGCCGCAGTACTCGAACCCCGACGGCATCACCTACTCCGACGCGGTCATCAAGCGCTTTGCCCGCATGGAGACCGCGGCGCCGGATTTCAAGATCTTCTGGGATGAGGCGTACATCGTCCACCACCTGACCACCAAACCCAAGGAGACCGCTGTGCTGCTGCGCGAGAGCGAGCCCTACGGCCACGAGGATCGGGTGTTCATGTTCACCTCGACGAGCAAGATCACGTTCCCCGGCGCGGGCGTCTCGGCGCTGGGATGCAGCGCCGGCATGATGAAGTACGTCTGCAAGCGCTTTGAGCCGATGATCATCAGCTATGACAAGATGAACCAGCTGCGGCATGTGCACTTTCTCAAAAACAAGGCGGGCGTGCTCGCGCATATGCAGCGCCACCGCCGCCGCCTGGTGCCCTGCTTCGACGCGGTCAAAACGGCGTTCCGCGAGGAGCTGGCCCCCTGCGGGGACATCGCGCACTGGACCGACCCCAAGGGCGGCTACTTCATCAGCCTGTATGTGCTGCCGGGCTGCGCCAAGCGCGTGGCGCAGCTGTGCAAAAGCTGCGGCCTGATGCTCACCGGCGCCGGCGCCGCCTACCCCTACGGCAAAGACCCGCAGGACAGCCACCTGCGCATCGCGCCCACCTACCCGAGCCT
>CANRBN010000003.1 GCA_947628865.1 uncultured Gemmiger sp. | reverse complement strand
GCGGCCAGATCCTTTACCGTCATGCCTTTTTTAATAAGGGCGATCTTGATTTTTTCCGTCATGGCCATGCTTTCCGCATATAGGAGAACTGCCATGAAACCGATCATGAACCCAACGCAGCTTTCCTCATTCAGTGAGGAAACCACGCTCGAAACGTGGCTGCGGTATTGGCTCTGCGAACTGGTCGAAAACGCGCTTGCCGCCGCACGCTCCGGGGGGGGAGCGCAGGTGCAGATCCTCCTGGCGGAACACCCGTCCGATCCCCAACGGCTCCGCATGCTTGTCGCCGACTGGGGCTCCGGCATGGATTTGAACGGCCTGCGCAACTGCCTGCAGCTTGGCAGCCACCCACTTTCCGCGCATCGCATGCACGAACACGGTTTCGGGATCATCAATGCGTTGTCCAGCCTTTCCGGAAACAGCGCGCCCTGGATGCTGGCAACGCGTGCCGAGCTGGTGCGCCACTGCCGATACCGGGTCACTGCCCTGGAAAAACATATCCGACATTTGAAACGGTGATTTGCCAGACAGCGTGCAGGCCCCGCCGAATGGCGGGGCCTCAGACTGTCGAAAAAGGTATTTTCTGAATCCATCGACCTCGGCTGACATGCGCAGACGAGGTCGATACCGCTAGAGCAAAAAATGCCGTCCGAGTCGCCTTTAGGCATGAGAACGGCATTTTTTGCGACGGGGTGTGTCCAAGAGAGGGGTGCAGGCGGACTGGCGAAGCCAGCAAAGCCGAACCCCTCTTTTGCAGCGTGTCGAGTTTCTCGACACGCTGAGGCCCCGCCGAATGTCGGGGCCTCAGACTGTCAAAGCGGACTGGGCGAGGAACTCGAGATCCTCCATCGCCTCCAGCCAGGTGGGGATGCCCACGTCGGCGGAGAGCTGCTTGACGGCGCCGATGGCCGCCTTGCGGTAGGCGGCCCGATCCATGCCGGCGGTGTCGACGCCCATGGCCTCGGCGATATACTTGAAGAAAAGGTGCCGATATCAATGGCTAAAAAGCACGGCTGTACGCTTCATTCCTCCTTAATGTTTTTCTGTTTGCGGATGCAGGCCCTTACAAAAAGATCTGCCCGTCCGCCGGGGATGCTGCGGGCAGGCAGAGTCTGGCCTTTTGCCGGATGCTCAGGCAAAGTATTTGCGCAGGAAATACGCCGGCGCGCAGCTCCATGCGTGGCAGTAGCTGTTGACGATGGTGCCGCCGTAGGGCGATTCGGCCGGGTCGGCGGGGTTGTACAGCTCCCAGAAAGTGTCGGCGCCGAGCGCCGCCATGCCGCCCCAGTATTCCCGGAGGACGCGCAGAGCCTGTTCCTTTTCGCCGACCATGAGCAGCGCGTCAACATAGTGGTGATACATATACGGCGTGACCATCTCGAGCGCTTCCCGGCAGGTCGGCAGCCGCGCGAGCAGCGCCGCCGCCTCGGCCCCGGTCAGCACGCCGCCCAGTACCATCCACACCTGGCTGGCCCAGGAAAGCTGCTTTTGGGCGCCGCTGACAAACAGCTGCTTTTCGGCATTCCACAGGTATTTGCGGGCCGCCTCCGCTTTTGCCCGTTGCTCTGCGCGCAGGCGCGGCAGCGCTTCGGTTTTGCCCAGCGCCTGCGCCAGCTCGATGGCCGCCTGCAGGCAGTAAAGGTAGATGCCCTGCGCGCCGGCCTGTTTGTTGAGGGCAAGGTTCCAGTCGACAAAGCACCAGCCCAGCACGTCGGAATCGCGCACGATGCCGCGTTCGTCAAAATTCGCCGCCGCCAGCTCCAGCTGGTGCGCAGCTGTCGGCCAAAGCTCCCCGGCCGTCGCCGTGTCGCCGGTGGCGTTCAAATAATCGCGCAGTGTCGCGATAAAGAACAGCGAATAGTCGAACATCGCCGTATCGTCCACTTCGATCTCCGGCTCCATAAACAGGCAGGCGCCCACACGGCCATTTGCCTGCGTGGTGCCGGCAAAGAGATACAAACACGCCTTGACCAAATCGTTGCTGCGGTAGGTCTGGTAGTTGGCCAGCGCCTGCAGGCGCAAGTCGCCCATCCACAGGCGACGGTCACGCTTGGGGCCGTCCTCAAACACCTGCTGCATGCATTCGCGCAGGGTGCGGCAGGCGATACGGTCAAGCGCGGCCAATTCCGCATCCTGCGTCTGGTAGCGGGCTAAAGCACTGTCGTCAGCGCTCGTGGTGGTATCGCAAAAAACATCCTGGACGGTCAGGGCGTACTTGCCGCTGACGTCCAATACCTCGATCTGCAAATACCGAAACGCATATCGCCGCGGCAGCGTGAGCGTGGCCGGCAGCACATCGATATGCAGCTGCTCCTGTTGTATCCAGCCGCTGCTGACCCAGCCGCGGTACTCCTCGGCATTTTCCAACAGCTCGCAGGGGCGCTCGGCAAATTTGAGACGCAGCCATGCCGGGGCGTCCGGGTGGCTGCCGGTGCTTGCAAGGGTCAGCGTGATATGGCCGACAAAATGATCCCCGAAATCCAGGCAGACCACGTCTCCCTTGCGCAGGGCACGGGTACGGTAGTCCTCGGTCGGCTCCACCACGGCATCGGCGGCATTCGGCTGTACCGTCACCGTCCGGCAGGGCACGGCCCTGCTGTGATGAAGCTGCGGCAGCAACGCCTGCGCGGTCTTCAAAAAAGCGTCATTACGCTCCATAGGATATCCTCCCTGCGGTTTATCCCTGCACGACACTGATGAGCTGTGAGATGGACGTAAGATTGTAATCCCCGGCGCCGGCGGCAGAAGCATCGCCCACGCAGGCGACCTGGAATCCGCCCGCATGGCCTGCCTGTGCGCCTGACACGGCATCCTCGACGACGAGGCAGTCCGCCGGAGCAAGGCCGAGCATCTGCGCGGCCTTGAGGAAGACCTCGGGGTCGGGCTTTGAGCGGGTGATGTTGTTGCCGTCGGAAACGGCATCGAAATATCCGCCCAGGCCCAGCTGCTGCAAAATGAACGGGGTGTTCTTGCTGGAGGAGCCGATAGCCAGCTTGAGGCCCAACTCGTCCAGCGCGCACAGTGTGGCACTGACCTCGTCGCTCAGATCAGCGGGGGTCATGCGGCGCAGGTACTTTTTGTAGATCTCGTTCTTCTGCTCGGCAAGCTGTTCTTTCTCCGGCTGGGAAAGACGACCGGGATAGTTTTCAAGAATGATGTCCAGGCTCTCCATGCGGGAAACGCCCCGCAGGCGGTTGTTGATGTTGCGGTCGAACGGGACGTCGATGGAATCCGCCACCGCTTTCCAGGCAAGATAATGGTACTCGTCGGTAAAGCAGAGGACGCCGTCCAAATCAAAGATAACACCTTTATAGAGCATAAGTCCATACTCCCTCACAAAAAAAGTTGGGCCTTTCAGATGTACTCCTTGCCGCAGAAAGGGTCGACAGGGCTTTTGCCGGTAAAGGCACTGCGCCCCATCAGCTTTTCCATTGTGGCCGCGCAGAAGCGCAGGGAGCTGTCATAGGCGTTGATATAGGTGCCGATCATCGGAGCATCGAACAGGTGGTAGGGGTTTGCGGTGCTGATCATCAGCACCGGCACCTCCGACACCAGCCACGGTGCGTCATCGCCGAGGCCGAAAGCCACGTTCCAGTTCAGCCGCAGCGTCGTATTGTTGGAGGCATTCTGCATATTGGCGATATAGACATACAAATCGTAGCTCTGCTTCGCCTCGGCCACGCTGCGGTACATCTCATGCATGAGGCGGCCTTTTTCGGGGCTCAGGCTCGGCGCCATAAAATCCTCGACCGTGATGCTGACGCGGCGATCCCGCACCGTAACCTCAAAGCCCTCTCTCTCAAACAGCTTCTTCCAGCGCGTGACGAGCTCGTCCGCGGGGTCAAGGCTCTTCTGGATGACGTTGAGGTAAACGCGGCGGTACTTTTTGGGCGAGAGCGGCAACAGCTTTTCCTCGTCCCGCACAAGCGTGATGGCCTTGTCGGCCACGACGTTTGCCCAGGCCTGGAACCGCGCACAGCCGACTGAGGCCAGCGCGTCCGGCCCCGGCACCAGCGTGCCGTTTGCCGCCTTTTCCGGCAGATGCAGCGAGGCCTTGGTCGCGAGGATGCGCGTCACGGCTTCGTCCAGGCGGCGCTCGCTCACAAAGCCCTGGCGTACACCGTCCAGCAAAAAGGCGTAATCCTCGTCAAGATCCTTGTTGAACAGGATCATGTCGGCGCCGGCGGCGATGCAGGCCGGGATGGCCTTTTGCCGCGGCATGGCGGCGGTGAAGCCGACCATCGGCGTGGCGTCGGTCGAGATCAGGCCGTTGAAGCCCAGCTCGCCGCGCAAAAGACCTGTCAACAGTGCCGGGTTGAGGCTGGCGGGCAGCAGCGTCTGACGGCGCGTGGCGTCCGGGTTGATGCGCCGCGTCCACGCCGGCTGCGCGATGTGGCCGACCATCACGGTCTTGGCGCCCTTTTCGATGAGCGTACGGTAGACCTTGCCGTAAGAAACCATCCAGCTCTCACAGCTCAGCGAGTTGACGCTGGTCAGGATGTGCTGGTCGCGCTCGTCGACACCGTCGCCGGGGAAATGCTTGATGGCCACGGCGACGTCGTTCTCGTCCGCTGCGTCCATATAGCGGCCGGCGCAGTCGATAACGCGCTGCACGTCGGAGCCAAAGGTGCGGGTGTTGGTGATGGGGTTATGGAATTCCCTGTCGATATCCACGATGGGCGCGAAGCTCCAGTTGAGCCCCAGCGCGGCGCCTTCGGCACAGGCGGTATAGCCCATGCGGTAGGCATTTTCGGGGTCATCGGTGGCGGCCACGGCCAGCGGCGCGCCAAAGCTGGTGCCCTCCAGTGCAAGGCCGTTGCCGCCGGCCTCGGTGTTGGCGGCGAGCAGCAGCGGGACGGCTGCCAGCGATTGGATCTTGCGGTGCGTGGCCTGCACATAGGCGGCGGGGCCGGCACGGTACATCATGCCGCCCACACCGATATCCTGCACGATATGGCGCAAAGCGCCTTCATCGTCGGTAAAGCCCATGGGGCAGAACACCTGGCCGGCCTTTTGCTCCAGCGTCATGCCGGCAAGGGTGCTGCGCACCCAGGCGATCTGTGCGTCGTTCAGATAAAAGGGGTTGCCCTTGAGGTCGATCATCGCTGCGGCCTCCCTTAGCCCTGCGCGGCTTTGCGCTGCGCGCGCGGGCCCTTGAAGAAGCTGGCGATGCGGTACTCATTGTTGAGATAGATCAGGAACAGCACCAGCAGCACCGCATTGATGATGGACTGCATGGAAGCGTTGACCTGGTTGGCGTACACGGCAAAGGTGGAGTTGAGCATCGACATGCACAGTGCCGCCAGAAGATAACCGATCTTTTCGTTGCACCAGCGGCTGATATAGCCGCCGATAAACATGGGCAGGAACGCCGTGAACATGATGCCGATGGAGCCGAAGCTCAGCGAGCCGCCATTGATGTTGGTGTTGCGCGCGGCGTTCAGGAAACCGACGATGCCCATCAATGCGCCGCAGACGGCGTAGCAGCCAAGGGCATTGGGCACCTCGCGGATGCCGGTGTTGACGGACACGCGCTGCCCCTCCTTGAGGGCGCGGTAATCCACGCCGAAACGGGTGTGGTCAAACAGGACGATGATCCCCGCGAGCACGGCGACGATGATGAGCAGGCCCCAGTACCAGTTGCCCGCAAAGGCGGCCATATCGGCGTTCTGCACCTCGGTCATCATATAGCGACCGCCGGTGATCGTGTAGGTGATGCCCTCATAGATGAGTGTGACGCCGAGCGAGGTGATGATGGGCGGGATGCGCAGCAGCACATACAGCCCGCCGGAGCAGAGCCCCAGCACCGCTCCCGCCAGTACCGTAAGCACCAGCATCAGCGTAGCGCTCCCCGGCCCGCCGGCAAGCAGGACGTAGCTGAGCTTGGCGCCGATGACAGCCGAGAGCACAGCCATGGCGCCGAGCGAGAAATCGAACCGACCGCTGTTGAGGTTGATGGAAAGCGCCATGGTGGTGATCATCACGATGGCGGTGTAGACGACAAAGTTGTCAAAGCTGGTCTTGCTGGCCAGCATGGCCCGCCCACCCAGCGCGCACAGCACATTGAGCACCACCGCTACGATGACCGGGATGGCAAGCGCGCCGGCCGCTTTTTTGAGCACGTTGTTCATGGTTGCTGCCTCACATTCCGTTGGATTGTTTTGCAAAAGAATCGCCGCAGCCGGCGCCGGACTGCCGACGCCGGCTGCGGTTTATAGTAAGGAGGATCTATGAAACCCTTGTAAGCAGTTTGCCCGTATCAGGAACGGTCGGCCTCGACCAGGGCGACGAAATCGTCGTAGCTGACGTCGGCGCCGATGACGGTGTCCAGCACGTCCTTGCTGAAGATGGGGGAATCGCCCTTGTCAGCGGTGAAGTACTTGTCAAAGGTGGCGCTGTCGGTGGCGACCAGATAGCTCTGGCTGACGGAGAGCGCGTTGCCCTCGGCGTCACGGATGGCGTTGCCGTTGACGGCATCCAGCACGGCGGCGAAGATGGGCCCGACGCTGGAGGAGTACTTACCGGCCAGGTAGACCAGCTTGCCGTTGGCCATCGCCTCAGCGTTGCCGGAGGTGAAGGAATCGATATCGCTGAATTCGATGCCCGCGGTGTTGAGCTGCTGGGTGAAGAAAGTGGTGGCCATGCCGACGCTCAGGAACGCATCGGGCGCGGCCTGGATGGCGGCGTTGAGCTCGTCGGTGGTGGTGTCGCCGAAGCCCTGGAAGTAGGCGACCAGCTCCACACCGTCGGCGGTGACCTTGCTCACATCGATGCCCTGATCGCCGAAGATCTGGCCGACGATGGCGTCCTTATCGGAAGCGCCGCCATAGGTGGCGCCAAGGCCGACCAGCACGCCGGCCGCACGGTAGACGTGCATGGGGTTGGGGATGAAAGCGCCGTACATGGCGATCTTGGTGGCGCCCTTCTGCTTGAAGTACTCGCCCATCGCCTTGCCGGCCTCAAACTCGGTGTCCATGCTGGGGCCGACCTGGCCGACGAACCAGGGGTTGGATTTGTACTGCTCATACTGCGCGTCATCCAGCATACCGGAGGCAACGGCGTAGTACAGCTCGTTGTCGGCGCAGGTCTCGATCTGCATGGCACGGTCGCTGCTGGAGAAGGAGATGATGGCCTGCGCGCCCTGGGCGGCAAACTTCTCGATGGCGGCACGCTCGCCGGCTGCATCCTCCAGCTGGTCGGTGTAGAGCAGTTGGACGTTGTAGTTGGAGGCGATGTAGTTCTCATAGTAAGAACGGAAGCCAAGGGCCTCCTCGCCGCTGACATCGGCGACCAGAACGCCGATCTTGACGGGGTCGCCGCTGGGGGCGGCGGGCTCATCCTGACCCGCTTCGGCGGGGGCGCTGGCGGGGGTGCTGGCGGGGGAGCTGGCAGCGGGGGCGCTGGCAGTGCTGCCACAGCCGGCCAGCATCGTCAAGGTCAAGGCGCTGGCCGCCAGCATGGCAAGCGCTTTTTTGATGGACTTTCTCATGTTTTCTTTCCTCCTGTTCAAAAGATGGAAGTTTATCATCCACACACCGGTCGGCATGGGAATACGGGGAACGGTTACCGCGGCAGGGTCTGCGTGCGGTAGTTGATGCCGGTCACATAGACGACGGCAAGGAAGAACACGGCGCTGATGATCTGCGAGATGCCGTAGCCGGCGTTGCCCTCAATGAGCAGCATGAGGATGTTGTTGAGCAGAATGTAGGAGAAGCCGCCTACCAGTGCCGCATAGATGCGGGAGCGTGCGCCGCCCGAGATGGGCATGCCTCCGAACACGATGGCAACGATGATGTTCATGCCAATGCTGCTGGCGGTACCGGTGTTGACCGAGGGCGTATAGACCAGCGTCAAAAATGCACCGATGCCGACGCCGAGCCCCGCCATGACAAAGGCGATGATGGCGTATTTGTTGAGGTCAATGCCGGTGAGCTGCGCGCAGACGGGGTTGCCGCCCAGGAACTTCTGCCGCCGACCGATCTTTGTAAAGTTGAAGATGAACACGCACAGGGCGGCAAAGGCGATCAGAATCACGATTTTTATCCAGGGCTTATCAAGCGGCTTGACGACCTCGCCGGGGATGCTGATGCCGCCCAGCGCGCCGCCGTAGGTGGTGATGATCTGCGCGGCGATGGCCGAGAGTACGCTCATCATCGCCACTGTGGTGACGAAGACCGGGATGTGGAACACCGACGCCAGCACCGAGCTGAGCAGCGAACACCCGATGGCCACGGCAAAGATGACCAGGATCATCAGCGGCAGGCTGCCGGTGGCGTTGTAGGTCTGCACGCCGAGCGCCGCGCTGAACAGCGTCGAGGCGCCGAGGCTGATGTCAAAGGAGCCGAGCGTATAGATGAAGATGGCGCCGGTAGCCACGATGGCGAGGACGACGCCCTCGTTGAAGATGATCTCAAGGTACATATCCAGCCGGTACCCCTTGGTGGATACGACGGCGCACAACGCGGCAAACAGGACGCCCAGCGCCAACAGCGGCAGCAGCGTGATGAGCATCTGCCGGCGGCGGTAGCTGGCGGCGGAAGGCGCCGCGATTTTGGTTTTAGCCATGCGTGGACCCTCCTCTTTAAATCATGTACTTGATGATCTCGGTGTCGACCATCTCGGGGCCGCGGGCAAATTCTTTGGTGACGCGACCATCTTTCATCACGAGCAGCCGGTCACACATGCCGATGAGCTCCGGCATCTCCTCTGAGATCATCAGGATGGACTTGCCCTCGTTCTTCAAGCGCGTCATCAGCTGGTACATCGCCTGCTTGACGCCGATATCCACCCCGCGGGTGGGACAATCCAAAATCAGGATATCGCTGCCGCGGCCAATCCATTTGCCGAACACGACCTTCTGCTTGTTGCCGCCGGAGAGCTGCGAGACCTGTTGATCCCGCCCGGCGCATTTGACGGAAAGGTCGCCGATCTGTTTATCGACATAGGCGCGCTCACGGTTTTCAAGGATGAGAAAATCCCTGATGGCGTAGCGCTCCATGCCGGCCACGGCAATGTTGTCCTGGATGCTGGCGGAAAGGCAGAGCGATTCCACGTCGCGATCCTTGGCCACATAGCCGATACCCTGTTTCATTGCCACGGCCTCGCCGATAATAGCCGTGCCGTTCACCGTCACGCGGCCCTGCTGCGGTTTTTGCGCGCCGAACAGAACCTTGCCCAGCGTGTGCATACCGCACTGGGAAAGTCCGCCGATACCGACGATCTCGCCCTTGTACAGCGTCAGGCTGACGTCCTGCAGCTCCTCGCCCAACGTCAGATGCTCCGCAGCCAGGGCGATACCGTCCTGCCGGGTGGGGGTGCTGTCGCTGCGGTAATAATCGCCCTGCAATTCGCGACCGATCATGCTGGTGCGGATGGCGTCAGGGTCAAATTCCTCTTTTGTAAAGCTGCGGATCAGGTTGCCGTCACGCAGAACGGTGAGCGTGTCACAGGTCTGGAGCAGTTCGTCAAGGTCGTGGCTGATAAACAGCACGCTCTTGTCGGCAGCCTTCTGTTCACGCATGAGCTCATAGATCTTCTCGCGCCCGATCTGGGAAAGCGCCGTGGTCGTCTCGTCGACGACGAAGATGTCCGGCTCACGCGCGATGACCTTGGCGATCTCCACCAGCTTGCGATCCTGTATATCCAGCGCTGCCATCGGCAGGGCCGGATCGACCTTGTCCATGCCGACGCGCTCCAACACCTTGCGGGCGGCGGCGAGCATGGCCTTGCGGTCCACGAAGGGGCCCTTGCTGAACTGGTCGATGTCGCCGAGGAAGATGTTCTCGGCGATGCTGATGCCGGGCACGGTGCCCTGCTCCTGCACGATCATGCCGAAGCCGTGTTCGAGCGCCTCCACCATGTTGGCCGGCGCCCAGGGCTTGCCGAGGAACGTCATTTCTCCGGCGTCTGCCTTGAGCATACCGGCGGCGATGGAGGAGATGGTCGATTTGCCGGAGCCATTCTCACCGATCAGGCCGCGGATCTCGCCGGGATATACCGTCAGATCCACGCCATTGAGCGCCACGGTGGTGGCAAAGCGCTTGTGGATACCTTTCATTTCCAAAATCGGTTGTGCCATGTGCTTCACCTCACTGTACTTATTATAAAAGGAGCGCCCGATGGCCGACCACTGGGGATTTAGTTTGTTTCCCCTTTCTTTTTAGCCAAAAAACACATACGATCCGCTTTTTTGGCCTGTCTGCCGTCGCATGCCCCAAAAGAAAGTGCAAAATTTCAATGTTTTTGTTTTTATTGCCAAATACACCTGTGTTTTATTGTGCACCCTTTATACAGCTCTCTTTTATGCCCTCCTTTCTTCTGTTGCTGCGAGAAAAATGAAAATAAAAACAGGATAGTACATAATGGCACTATCCTTAAAATTTTGCTTTTCTGGTTCGCGCGCCCACGGTGCCGTCCGGCGCGCTTTACCGGATGAGCTGCAGCCTGTCCAGCGGCCAGACCCGCAGGAGGATCTTGCCCACGACCATCTCGTTGCTCACGCAACCAAGCGCCGTATTGCGGCTGTCGATGCTGGTGGCGCGATGGTCACCCATGACGAAGCACCGCCCGTCCGGCACCTGGAAGGGCAGCTCGATGTTGCAGTTGCCCAGCGATTTCTCGCTGACATAGGGCTCCTCCAGCATCTCGCCGTTGACATAGACGTTGCCCTCCTCGTCCAGATCCACCCAGTCGCCGGCGGCGGCCGTGACCCGCTTGACGAGGATGGAATTGTTGTAGTAGAACGCGATGACATCGCCGGTATCGTACTTGACGCCGCTGACCGCCACCACGATGTCGCCGTCCTGCAGGGTGTCGGTCATGGAAGTGCCGGTGATCTGCAGGACCGGCAGGAACAGCACTGCGATGAGCACGGCGGCTGCCGCCACAGCCAGCAGCGAAAACACCGTGCTGCGCAGCACGCGTACATAGCTTTTGCGGTACTGTTCTTTTTTCAGCTCTGCGGCCAGCTGCTCAAGGCTCGGGGCCTTGAGCGGAGGCCGGTTCCCGTTTTCTCGCATGGTGCTTCCTCAAGGGCGCCGGAGCCGACGCCGTCATTTCCCGAACAGCCGGGTAAAGCGGCTGCTCTTTTTCGGTTCGTTCGCAGTGGGGATGTCCTTTTCGCCTTGCGGCGGCTGGGCCGGCGCGGCAGGTCTTTCGCTTTTCAGCGCGCTGAGCGCGGCGGCCTCCTGCTCTGCCAGGGCGTGGTCGGCCTCACTGCGTTCACGGTCGGTGCGCAGCAGCTGCTCGAGCTCGGTATCGGCGGCCTCCGGCGCGGCGGACGGCAGGGCCACATCGGCGGGGCGCTGCGGCTGTACGGGCGGACGCGGGCCGTACTGCTTTTCGAGGAGCTTGAGGTTGTACAGGTACTGATCCGCCGCCTTCTGCGCGGCCTCGAACACGCCGTTGAGCTTGAGCGCCGCCATGGCGATGGAGCCGGCCTCGTCCAGCTCGATGCGTCGGCTCGCCTGCCGGCTCTCCAGCTCGGCGCGCAGCGCGCGGATGGTCTCATCCTTGGCGTCCAGCCGACGCTTCAGGTGCTCGATGAGCGCGTCCTTTTCATCCAGGCGGGTCTTGAGGCGTTCGTTGCCCTGCCGCAGCAGCGCAAGCTCCTGCTCGGATGCTTCCAGCGTCTCGTTGAGCTGCTGCATCTCGGTGCCCTGCATCAGCAAAAGCTGTAAAAAATCCTGCCGGCTCAGCCGGTGCAGTTCCTTTTCGGTCATACGTTCCTCATCTCCCGTCCTGCCAAATGGCCCCGTCCACCGGCACCAGCCTGCCATGCACAACAAAGCGTGCGTCGTCAAACAGATAGGCGCAGGTGGAAAGCAAAACGTACCGCGCGCCCTCCTCGGGGGCCGTCTGCGTGCTGATCACCGAGCGCTGCGCCGCGCCGGCAAGATACTCTTCCAGCTCGGCAGCGTCCTGCGGCTGGCGGTACACGTCGGCGTAGGCCGAGGTGTAGTAGGCGGCGAGGATGTCCACGCGGTAATCCTGTGCCGGGGTCAGCAGCCAGAGCGCGGGGTGCTGCTCATAATAAGTCTGCTCCTCCCACGCCGACAGGCCGCCGAACATGGTTCCGTTGTGCATATTGTGGCCGTAGATGACGGTGTTGGCATCGCTGAAATCCGGCGCGTTCTGCGTTTCGATGAACAGGGAGCCGGCGGTGTTGTAACTGCCGTCATACAGATGTCGCAGGTAGGTATCGTTGGTGGCGCCGTGCAGCACCGGGTAGTTGATGGCCGTCCCCTCGCAGTAGAGCCAGCCGATGACGTCGGGGTTGACGGCACACAGCGTGTCAAAATCCACCTCAATGGGGGGCTGTACCGCCCCCGCCTCGCTCTCTGTCTGTACCGTGCCGGTCGGGTCAGCCGTGCCGGCCTTTGGCACGGCGCCGTCCGCAAACCGCTGTACCGCGGCCGTATAGGCCTTTTCGCTTTGGCGGTCCTCATACAGCTTTAGGCCTATCGCGCTGACGGAAAACAGGAACACTGCCGCCGCAAGCACAAGCACGCCGCGTTTGAGCCATCTGAGCATAGCGGCCTTACCCCTCCTGCCCGGTCTCGGCGGCGCGGCGTTCCCGCAGGCGACCGGCCAGCAGGTTGAGCATGGCGCCGCAGTCCGCGAAGAGGATGACATAGAGCTTGACGATGCTGTTCGTGAACAGCTCCATCCAGCCGCCGAGCATCGGCAGATGGTGCTCGACGCGCCCGATGACCGAGCCGTAGTTGACCTTCCCGAAATCCTCCTCGGCGTTGGCGTCGCCCTTGGTGGTGAACTCGCCCTCCACCCAGCGGTTCTGCACGACCCTGTGCACGATGACGCCGCCCGCGCTTTCAAAGGCGATGACCTCGCCCTCGCCGATGGTCTCGGGCGAGACATAGCGCACATAGACGACGCTGCCCACCGGTATCTCGGGCGCCATGCTGCCGCTGACGACGTTGTACAGGCTGTACCCGAACAGGCGCGGCACCACCATCGGCAGGCAGGCCGCGATGGTAACGGCCAGGATCAGCGTGCCCAGCACGTTGCACAGCAGTGGCAGCGCCCGCCCTTTTTTGCGCCGCCTTTCAGGTTTATCCATCGTTTTCAGCTCCTTGTTTTTGCGGCGCAGGAAAAGCACCAGCAGCCAGGCCGCCGCGCCCAGCAGCGCCACACCGCCGGCCACGATGCCGGCCCGTGCGGCAAGCGGCAGGCCCGCGAAGCCCGCGGGGGCGCCGCCGTCGGTGATATCGGCGTCGGGGGCAAGCGGGGTCGCGTTGTCATCAAGGTCGACGAGTTCCCGCGGCGGGGTGCTCTCGCCCTCGGGGGCGGGCGCCTCCTGCCCGGCATCGGGGGCCGCTCCTGCAGCTTCGCCCGTGCCGCCTGCGCCGGTCGTTCCCGTACCGGCGGCTCCGCCGGGGGCGGGGTTCGCCGCGGGGCCGGCACCGATCGGTGTGTACAGGAAGACAAAGATGTTATCGGCCTCGTTCTCCGTCAGCTCTTTGGTCAGGTTGTAGGCTTGCGGCTGGTAGCCCTCGATGTAGCGGAATGCCACCACAGGCTTGTCTCCCACATTGCCGTAGTAGGTCGCGGCCGGGTACAGGGTGTTGCCGGCTGCATCCTCGTACCGCACGGTGTAGGCCACCTGATCGCCGCGCACGCCGTAGGCCACGACGTAGTCCAAATCTCCGGTGACACGGATGGATGGCGCGGCGAGGGTCTCGCTGTTGTCCTGCCCGCTCAGGCGGATGCCGCGCACATAATATTTGCTGCCCGCATCGAGCTGGACGCTGTCGATATCAAAATCAACGCGCTCACCAAGGGCAAGGCCCGTATGGATCTCGCAGTCCGTGCCGTTGATGGTGCCCTGCGCGCCGGCAAAGATGCGCACGGTATAGGTGTACGGGGCCTCGGCGGCGGCGTGCAGCGGCGCCGCCAGCACAAACGCAAGCACCAGTGCCAAAAGTGCCCCGGCGTTTTTTTTGCGCAGCTTCATCTTACCGTCCCTTTCTTTTCTGCCGGCGGGAGCGCACGCTCCAAACGGCGTAGGCCAGCAGCAGCCCGCCGCTGACAGCTGCCGCGATGACATAGGGCAGGATATTTTCGTCGCCGGTCTTGACGATGCCGCCCGGCGCGCCGGGCGCATTTGGGTCAGCGGCCAGCTCGATGGCGAACTGCATCTGCAGATCGGCCAGCGTATCCTGATAGCCGTTGCCCTGCGTTTCGCCGTCCAGTGCCACCGTCAGGGTGATCTTGCCGCTCTGCCCGGCGGGCATGGCGTCGAGGAAGAAATAATCTGCAAGGCCTTTGTTCGTCGCATTCAGGCCCTCGCCGGCCGTGGTCGGGCCGGAGCCGCCGACCGTGTCGCTGTCAAAGAGGATGGTATCGGCCCCGGCTGGGTCGGTGTAGACAAGGCGGTA
Organism: uncultured Gemmiger sp.; assembly: GCA_947628865.1. Classification (GTDB taxonomy): domain Bacteria; phylum Bacillota; class Clostridia; order Oscillospirales; family Ruminococcaceae; genus Gemmiger. Next base: position 18,876 of record CANRBN010000003.1, on the reverse strand, counting down.
GGTGTAGGCGCCGCCGCTGGCGGTATCGCGCGTGTCCTCCAGGGAGCGGAGCACCTTGTTGGTCATGTACCAGTTGACATTGATGGTATCGCGGTTGTGCAGCGCCAGCGTGACGATGGCCTCGTCGCCGGGCTGCATGCCCAGGATCAGGTCGTCGATCTCGGCGTTGCGGAAATCGCTTTCCATCCCGTTCTCCCGCGTGAAAGTCACGTTCCAGTCACCGCCGGTAAAGGTCTTGGCCTGCACCGGCAGGGCCAGCGCCGCCGCCAGGAGCAGCGCGAGCAAAACACTCAAAACGCGCGGTTTTTTCATTCTGCTCCCTCCTTACCCAAGGCGCAGGGTGCCGGCCGCCTCATCAACAGTGACCCGGCGGCCCCAGGCGCTCAGCGCCGCCGCCTGCGCGTTGTTTTCCTGCACGGCGTCGACATGGATCTCCAGCACGAACTTGGCGCCGTTGTAGAGAAAGCCGCCCGCATCATCGGTCTGCACCGCGACCGCGCCGTCAATAGCGACCGTCTCGGCAAAGGACGCCGTCTCGGCTCCGACCGGCAGCAGCTGGTCATAATAGAGCACGGTGCGCTCGCGGGTCGTGGCATCGGGGTCGACCTGCCAGCCAGCCGCAGCCGGGGACAGACGGATCATCCCGGGGTCAAGGTCGGTGCGTTTGTTGCCGTCGGCATCCACCCAGTAGCGGTAGATGCTCACCCGCACATACTGGTTGATGGCGCCGTTGTTTTTCACGCACAGGGTCTCCGCATAGGGCTTATTCAGCGTGAGCTGCCCGTCCTCTGCGAGCATGCCGCCCAGCAGTGCGTCACCGCTGGCCTCGGCGCCGTTTTCCAGCAGCGTCACGCCAATGTCGGACAGCTGCATGCGGGAGGCATAGGTATCGGAATAATAGGTCAGCGCGGCGCGCGCGCCGCCCACGGTGCTGAACAGCAGCAGCCCCGCCGCCAGCAGGAACGCCAGCACCGTCGCAGCCGGGGAGGTCAGGATGGCTTTTGCCCGTTTCATGCCCAGTTGGCCCCTCCCTTCTTCCAGTCCGCATAGGGCGTGCCGTCCGCGCCGTAGAGCACGGGCGTGCACTCATACACGACCTGTACGTTGAAATGGTCGCCCGGTTCGGCATCCGCGGGCACGTTTTCGATGCGTACCCGCAGCTCGGTCGTTTGTTCCCCACCGTAGAGGATGGGGTCATAATAATACCAGCCGTCCGCACCGAGGCGCCAGCCGTCGTCGCCGTTGTAGGTAAGGTCATACGTTTTGCCCGCAAAGGCCCTGGCCCGCACATAGTAGGCCTGCGCGCCCTCGCTGCAGGTGATGGTGATATGCTTGGTCCAGTCGAAAAAATCTTCTTGGATATCGGTGCCGCCCAAGATGACGGTATACCCGCCCTGTGCCTGCGTGCTGTCGGTAAAATAGGCCATGGCCGGCTCCACAAAGGCGGTCGCCGTCAGCGCCGCGGCCAGCGCAAAGGCTGCGATGCTCCTGCGTTTCATGCGCCCGCCCCCCTTGTCACGTCGGGCTCGGGCGTCCACGCCCAGCCGTCGGCGTTTTTCGTAAAATGGTTGTTGACGGCGCCGCCGCGGTTGCCGTCCGCGGCCGTGTTCGTAAAGCTGACGGCGGCGTTGCCCTCCGCATCGAACACCACGGTCTGTTCACGGGCGGACGTGAGCGCGTAGCTTGCGCCGGTGTACACCTCGGTGACCGTGACCACGACGTCCTCATCCCGCGGCACGTCCGTCAGCTCCACGCTTTGGGTGCCGCTCCCGGTAAAGGTCAGGGTGACGACATCGCTGTAGACCGTCCATCCGTTGCCGTCTTCATCCTCCAGCCTGGCCTCGATTTGGAAAACGAAAGTCCCCGGCTGCCCCGGCACATAGCTTTCGAGCGTTTTGTTGATGGTCAGTGTGCCGGGTACAAGCTCCCGCGCCGCCTTGATGCCGATCTCCTCGGGCGACGGCACCGCCGCCATCTGCGGGAAGCAGGTATACGTCGTTTCGGCGCCGCGCGTGCGCGTGGCGATGCGCTTGTCATAGGTGGTCACGGCGTAGCCGGGGTTTCCGTCATGCACCGCCACGAGATAGAGTCCGGCCTCCAGGTCTTCAAATCGGACGGTGCCGGCGGTGGGCATTGCTTCGCGCGCGGTGCACGTTTGCGGCGTTTCGTTGCCCGTGACCGGCAGCGCGATGCCCGCCGCCGCCTGCGCGAAAGCGTCCCACGCCTTGGCGTCTCCCTCGTCTACATGCAGCTCCGGCTGGGTCAGAGCGTTGAATGCTTCTGTCAGCTCCGCGTAGGCCGGGTCGAGCTCGTAAACATAGGCGCTGTGTTCCGCGTCCCAGTGGCGCGCGGCGACCTGGTACAGCTCCACCTCCGCGCCGGCGACGGCCATGCCGGCGGCATCCTCCGCAGAGCCGAGGCCAACGGCCAGCGTATAGGGGGCGTCGCGCCCGGGCGCGGGGGTCGCCCCCGGCTGGGCCGTCGGCGTTGAGCCATGCGCCGGCCCGGTCGGCGCCGGTACGCTGAGCACCAGCGCACACACCAGCAGCAGGGCCGCAAGGCTTCTCCACGTTTTTTTCATGGGCGTGACCTCCTGACAAAGGGGGATTTTTTCGGTTCAATCCCGTTTGGGTTTTTGGGCAAGCTCATCCAGCAGCTCGCGGTTGGTTTTGGGCGCCGGCTTTTTGCGGTAGACGATGAGCAGCACGACCAGCAGCACGAACAGGATGGGGATGGCCACCGCCGGCATGACGAGCCGCGGGTCGAATTTGACGGCATCCGGCAGGATGACGACCTCGTCGGGCAGGTTGTCGACCCGGTGCCCGCGCACGAGCATGCGGTGGGTGTTGATGCCGTAGGGCGTGCAGGTGACGAGGGTGCAGTAATCCCTGCCGGGCTCGATGGCCAGATCCTCGACCTCCTGCGGGAGCACGATGCGGATCTGGTCGACGGCGTAGGTAAAGGTCTCGCCCAAAACCGTGAGCATGAAGACATCGCCCTGCATCAGCTCGTCCAGGTCGGTGAACAGGCGCGCCGTGGGCAGGCCGCGGTGGCCGGAGATGACGCAGTGGGTGCCCGGCCCGCCCACCGGCAGCGAGGACGCCTCGATGTGCCCCGCCGCCATCTGCAACACCGATTCCGACGTGCCGTGGTAGACGGGCAGGTCGACATCGATGGAGGGGATCTCGATATAGCCCATCACGCCGTTGCCGGAGACGTCCAGCAGGCTCTCATACTCGGCGCGTTCGTCGTCCTCGAGCTTGAGGCGCACGCCCAGCGGCAGGCGGGCGTTGTAGTCCCGCGCGGCCTGCAACAGGGCTTCACGCTCGGCGGCGTCCATCTCATCGACGGCGGCCACATAGTTGGCGACGGCGCGCGAGGCGTGGAAAGAGTTCCACCAATCGCTGATGGTGGGGTACAGCATGATGGCAATGCCCACCGCCAGCACCAGCAGCAGGAGCACGGTGGTGTTCACGCCCCGTTTTTTGCGTTTGGGCGCGGGGGCCTGTTCGGTTGTGTTCGTGTTGGGCATGGCGGTTTTTCTTCCTTTGAAGGGATGGCAGGAGGACAGGCGGGAACGTATCATGCATCCCGCAGGGGCCGATCATGATCGGCCCGCAAATGATGCGAAACGTATCATTGGGGCTGTAGGGCGGGCGTTCCGCAGGGCGCCCCGGTGGGGCCGCCCGCCCTACGGCGTGGATATACCAACATTGCAACGTAGGGCGGGGTGCCCTCACCCCGCCGCGGGGCGTCGGGGACGCCGAGCCGCAGCGAGGCGTTTCGAAGCGCAACCGCCCGCAGGGCGGCTCTTAGCGCGGAGATCGCCGCCCCCTACGATGGTGCGCGGGTTTTTCGCGGGAGCCGCCCTACGCCGCGGGGCGTCGGGGACGCCGAGCCGCAGCGAGGCGTTTCGAAGCGCAACCGCCCGCAGGGCGGCTCTTAGCGCGGAGATCGCCGCCCCCTACGATAGCGGGATGGTGTTCGCCTTATCCCGCAGGGGTCGGCCTCTGGACGACCCGAGGGGAACCACGGGGCAAGCGCGCGCCCGGTGGTTGGGGGTGCCGGTCTTGGCCGGGCAGGTGGTTGGCACTGCCCGTTGCTCACCGCGCGCCGCGGGAAGGCGCCGGCTTTTGCGCGGCAGCCCCCGGGGCGGGGCACGCCCGTCCCCGGAGGCAGCGGAGATATGCGCATTGCGCGTGGATGGTTGCTGTAAGGCACCCGCGGCGTTTGCGCCGGGGATGCCGATCCGTTTGTTGGGCCCGCCCCCGGGCCGCCGCGCCGCGGCGCGGCGGCCCTCAGGGGGCAAACCGTTTGGAGGAAACCTTACTCTTTGTTGGCCATGCGCTTTTTGGTGACGAGCAGCACCACCGCCACGAGGACGAGCGCGCCGCCGACCACATAGAAGATGGTGGTGCCGATGCCGCCGGTGTCGGGCAGCGTGGTGCCGGCTTCGTTGATGACCTGCACGCCGCCGGACGTATAGTCAGTGCCAGACATCGTGGCGTCCTCATTTTTGCCGTTGATATTAACCGTCGCGGCATCGGTCAGAATGTTGTAGCCGTTGGGGGCTTTGGTCTCTTTCAAGTAGTATTGACCGTTGCCCAGGCCCTTGATGGTGACATTGCCAGCCTCAATGGTGGTCACAATGCCGGTATTGGTGGTAATTTCATCTTCCGTGGCAACACGGTAACCATCGCCGTCTTCGACCAGTTTGACGATGTCATCCGCACTCAAACTCGGATCCGTGTACAGCTCAAACTGGGCCCCGTCCAGCAGTTTGTTGGCGTCATCGGTCTTGACCAGGTCAAAGCTGTAGGTATAGGTCTTGGTCTCCTCGGGGTAGGGCTCATTACCGGGGTCGGGGCCAGTGCTGCCATCGACCCACGTCATTTCGGCCTTGTTCGTGTTGCCGGTGCCGCCGACTACGGCATTTTCATTCAGGGTCGCCGTGTATTCGATCGTGATCGTATATTGGAGACCCCATTTATCGTCGGGATGGATCGTGAGCTGGAATCCCTGGTCAGTAACACTTGACAGCTCGTATTGCCCAGCAGAAGAGCCTACGCTAAGGGGATCCGTCACATCACTGATTGTAACTTTAACGCTTGTTTTGTTAAAAGTGAGACCATTGCTCATGGTATCGGTAAAGGTATAGCTCGTGATCTTGTCATTGCCCTCATAAGCAGCGCCATGGGCTTGGATCTTGAAGTGGACGGTATCACCGATGGTGGCGGTGCTGCTTTCGCCGCCCTCGACCGTCTTACCAGCGTCAGGTTCATCACCCCAGCCAGGCTTCAGGTTCTTGTCGTGCACTGTGACTGCGGGGTTGGTGGAGGTAACGGTCACCACAGTGCCAAGGCTGGAGGTGATGTAATAGTAGCCATCGTCAAGGTCAGTAAACTTGACCTCCAAGCCCGCTGCCTCTCGTGTTTGGACGGCAGAACCAGCCAATTCTGTAATGTGCGCTTTCAAAAACGTAACGATGTCAGTTTCACTCCCCTTAGCCTTAACAGTGTAATTGCCGTCGCTGTTGGGGCCGGTGAATTCGAAATAGGTGCCGCCGCTAATGTTCTCAATAGCCTTCTTCTGAGCATCGGAGGCAAGGTAGGAAATGTGGCCGTTGCCATAGGTGGCGTCAAAAATCTTGAAGAGCGAGTACGTCTGCCCTGTTGTGGCGTTTTCGATGGTGATGCTGCCTGTCCCGGCTGCGAACGCGGCGGGGGTGAGGGCCAGGCACAGGGCCATTGCCAGCACCAGAGCCAGAAGCTTGCTGAGTTTTTTCATGGGTTTGAATCTCCTTTCAAATTGGGTTTGTGCGGTTTTTGGGGGGTTGGCCCCTGGGTTTATGGCGGTACGCCTCCGGGGAGGCAGGTCATTGCTGTTTGCCCCTCCTTCCCTGTAAGGCTATATACACAAGGGCGAGGGATGCGAGGAGGGACCCGCCCATCGTATACGGTTCGGCGCCGGTGCCGCCGGTCTCGGGCAGGGCCTGCCCGGTGCCGTTGTGCACCGAGATGGTCCAGCTGCCGTCGGAATTACTCGCGGCCCAACCACTCATGCCAGCGCAGCTGGCGGTGACCTTGCCGCTGCTCTCAATGGTGATGGTCACCGGCCCGGTGAGCATCAGGTAGCCGTCCGGGGCTTTACGCTCGACAAGGTAGTACGTCGCGCCGATCTCCAGCTCGATGTCCTCACCGAAGATGCCGGTGCCGTCGGCGGAAATCATGGGGCCACCCGTGTTGACCTTGGTGTAGTGGCCCTCCGGCAGGCCTTGCGGGGTACCGCTGGCGAAATTCTCGGCGCCCGCCGTGTCCGCCTTGTACAGGTCAAACTGCGCGCCGGCCAGCTTGGTGCCGGGTTCGTTCTCGCTGACCTTGACGAGATCCACCTTGACGGTTTTCTTGTGGTTGGTGACGGTGAGGCTATACTGGCCGCTGCTGTTTGGGCCTGTCACCGTCAATGTCTCGCTGCCCTGCGTCACCCCGGTGATTTTGCCGCGCTCCACCGTGATGACGATGGCCGCGGGCTTAGCGTAGCCGCTGGGGACGTCAGTCTCCAGCAGGTAGTAGGTGCCATGCCCCAGCTTGAGGGCGCTGCCGCCCGCCGCAGTGACATTACCGCTTCCGTCAGAGGTGCCGACCCACAACGGGGCTACATCGGCCTTCGGTGTGACCGTGCTGCCGCCGCCTGCGGTGGTGCCTTGTGTCACGCCCGTTTCGTCGTACAGCTCGAACTTTGCGCCCTGGAGCGGTTGGCCTTTTTCATCGTGCTTTACAAGCGCCAGCGTGGCGGCCTTCACCTGTACCACGGGCATGGGCAGTTCTTTCGTTGTGCCCCCGTATGTGACCGTGGCTGACCTCTCTGCGTTTGAGAAAAAGCCCTCTTGGACTGCGCTGCCCGTCCATGTGTCGTAGTTGGTGCCATCCCCGCCTTTATGGGGGTATCCTGTTTTGGCATATTCCGCATAGGCCTTGGCACTGGGCCGTATCTTGAGCTTCAGCGCGATGCTGCCCAGGCCGTCTAGCGGCATCGCCCCCGCCGGAGGGTTATAGCTCTTTAGCTTTTCCAGGTCAAGCTTCGCCGTGATTTGGCCGCCAGCGATGCTGAGCTCCAGCCAATCCGGGTTTGTGGACGTGAGCGCCGTGCCGTTCCAGTTCCCCTGGTACAGGGTCGGGCCCGGTGAGCCGCTTTTTTGTGTGCTTTCCAGCCAAATGTTGGTGGCAGTTAGGTCGGCGAACTCCACATAGTCGCTCAAGGTATCGGTGATGGTCAGCGTGCCGGTATCGGGCACGACCGCGCCGTCCTCAAATTGGGCTGTCAAGACCAGGTCGTACAGTTCGTCCGTACCCCCCGCGATCTGCTTGCTGCCGGTCGGTATGGCTTTCGGTTTTTCCTCTGGCTTGTTCGTGATGGTGGCGTTGCTGTAGGTGGTTTCAACAGTAGCATAGGTACCTATAAACAAAAGGAGGGTGCCTTTGCCGTTATAATTAAAATTGAAGTTGCTGCCGGTGTATTCAATGACCGGTGTTTGGTTACCGCTTGGTTGTCCAACGCTAATATAGTAGCACATTCTTCCCGTATGGGTTTCGATTTTATCTTTTGTTATCGTAAACGCAGTTTTCTGGCTGTTATCGAAACTAAGTGTACCTGCATTACCATAAGATGCTCCACTTATATACATATACTGGCTTGAGCCTTTGTTCTTGATGTAGTAGGTATTATCTGCATCGCTCGCTTTTTCAAAAACCCATATCACAGAATCATCATTATCAGCAGCATTAAGGACGTCTCCAAGGACGACCTCATCACTATAGTCATATTTAGCAGTTGCCGCCAAACTGTTGCCGTTCTGTTTCATAAATGGCCCGCTGGCATTCGCAAAATCACAGCCAAACACAGTAAAAGCCAGCCCATCCAAACCTGTACCGTCGCCCTCATAGTTATGAACGACCGTATCGGTACTGGGGGTGCCGAAATCCACCAGGTCATCTGTACTGGTTTCCGTGATCATGCCGTTTGCATCGACCGTGAATGTGCAGTCAGGGCCTTTCTTGTAGCCGGTCGGGGGGGTGGTCTCCTCCAGTTTATAGTCGCCCTGCGCGAGGTAGAAAGAAGTGGCATTGCCATTCGCCAACACGCCGTTCGCGTCGGAGGTCAATGTCAGCCCAAGAGCCGGATAGCTTGGCCCGGTCAAGGTGAACACCGCGCCCGAAAGCTTTTCGTTCTTTTCGTTGTACTTTGTGAACGACACGTTGGTAGTGCTGCCGGCACCATCGCCGCCGATAACGCCGCCACCGCCGCCACCGTCACCGCCGCCGGGGGTGGGGGTAGGCGTAGGCGTGGGGCTTATGCTGCCGCCCGTGCCCTTACAATATAGGGTGAAGTTCGTACTCGCACGTGCGTTAACACCAAGCGCGTTGTTATTGAAAGTCAAATAGAAATTAGAATTAGCACTTTTGAACGTGAAACCAGCCGCTGCACTCCCAGTTATGGCAAAAACCGTGCCCGTACCCGCATCGAGCGAAACATGATTCCCCGTCAACGTCAAATTGGCGTTGCCATTCTTGAGGGTATAGCTGTTGCCGCTGCCCGAAAATACCCAGATCATATCGTCGCTCACATTCGTGAGCGTATTGCCGCTGGGTGTGACGGTTGTGCCGCTCAGGTCACTTTTCATCGCTTTGCCATTGGCAACGATGACCACCTGTTTGCCGTCCAGGTCGCTGCCGGTGCCGGTATATTTGGTAAAGTCGCCCTCCGCGATGGGCGCGGGCGTATCGCCGGCGGGCTGTTCGCCCGGCAGGCCGGAGATGAGCATGAAATCGGAGAAGGAATCGGCCACAAAGGTGGCGGCGCCGTCCTCGCCGGGGGCGGTGGCGGTGAGGATCTCCGGCTCCATGTACACGCCCTCGTCCTCGTCGCCGGGGAAGTGCACGACACTGACGGCCTCGCCCACGGCAAAGCCATCCTGCTTCATCTGCACCGTCACGGTCACGGCGGCCTGCGGCTCGACCTCGGTCTCGGCGCCGGTCTCGTCGGTGCGGAAGAAGCCGATGTTCAGCAGCGTCATGGCGGCCTGGCCGGCCTGCTCCTCGGTCAGGCCGAGGGCCTCCTGCGCCTGCCCGGCGCGGCGGGCGTAGCGCTCGTCCTCGGGGGCTATTACGGCGACGCGCAGCTCGGCGTCGGCGGGGATGCCGGCCTCGGGGGCAAAGGCGGCGGTCGCCTTGAGGGTATCGTCCTCATAGGTGCGGGTATCGAGCGTGCCGGGCTCGACGATGAACGTGTCATCGTCTTCCCCGTCGGCATTTTCCGCGCTGGGGGCCAGCGCCTCGACCTCGTCGTCGGCAAGGTCGACGACCTTGAAGCACTCCTCGCCGTGGGTGTGCTCGGGCTGCACCGGCAGGCCGCAGGTGATGTAGGCGGGCGTGCCGTCCGCCATCTGCGCGGCGAGCAGATGTTCAAGATCGACCCCGCGCTCGGCCAGCTCGGCGCGCTCGGCCTCGGACAGGGCATCGAACGCCGCGGTGGGGGTGTAGCAGTCCTCGGTATGCTCATGGACGATGCACTGCTCCTCTTTGCAGACGAGGGTGCGCACCGTCTGGTAGCAGGCGTCGGTGTGGGTATGGGCGGGGGCGGCGGGCTCCGCCGGGGCCTGGGGCGTTTCCGCCGCCGGGGCGCCCTCCTCCAGCCCGCAGGTCAGCGTGTGCTCGGTGGTATAGCAGTCCTCAGTATGGGCATGCTCCTCCAGCCCGCAGGTGGGAGCGTTGGTCGGCTGCGCGGGCGCCGCGTAGCAGGCATCGGTGTGGGTGTGCTCGGCCTGCGCGCAGGTCAAGCTGGTTTGCGTCTCATAGGTGACGGTATAGCAGGCGTCGGCGTGGGCGTGCTTCTCCATGCCGCAGGCAAGGGCGCCGTCCTCGCCGTAGCAGGCGTCGGTATGGGCGTGCTCGGGCAAAGCGCAGGTGAGGTCGCGCCCGGTCTCGACCTGGGTCTGGGTGTAGCAGGCGTCGGTGTGGGTATGCTCGGGCTGCGTGCAGGCAAGCACCGGCTGTGCCGGGGCGGCATAGCAGGCATCGGTGTGGGTGTGCTCCTGTTGGCCGCAGGCAAGGGTCTTTGTATCGGTATAGCAAGCGTCGGTATGGGTGTGCGGCTCGGCGGGCGCCGGCTCCGGCGCAGGGGCGCTTTCCTCAAAGCCGCAGGTCAGCACGCGCTCGGTGCGGTAGCAGGCATCGGTGTGCTCGTGCTCTTCATGCTCGCCCAGCTGGCACACGAGCACGCCGCTGTCATCATAGCAGTCAAGATTGTGCTTGTGCACCGCAAAATCCGTCTGCCCGCAGATGAGCGCGCCAGCCCCGTCATAACAGCTTTGGACGTGGGTGTGGAGCTCCAGCGGGCATTCCAGCACCTTTGCCTGATGGTTTTGGGCCTGGCCGGTCAGCCGCAGGGCGCCCCAGGTGCCCAGCGCGACGACCAGTGACAGGCATGCCAGCAGCGCGAGATAGCGCACATGCTCCTCGTGCCGCTTCACAAAGTCCGCCGCCTCGTTTGAGATGAACGACCTCATGATGCCCTCCCTTTTCTGCAATGCTTCGCCACAAGATCACGGCGGTCAGGCCGCCTGCCCCCGCGGGCGTATAGCTAAACACCGGTACGCTCCTGCGCGCCGATGTCGGGTCTTTCTGGGGTTCTAGGTTAATAATACCCCCCCCCCCCACTTTTTTCCCACTTTCGTTTTAACTTGTTTTCGCTTTATTTTTAACCAAAATCTCAATTTTCCTGTCCGAAAATTTTGTATACCTTGAAAAAGGCAAAAAATTCAGAAAATTGTCTGTTTTGCCATACCCACGGCGGGGTCGTTTGGCGATTTCTGCCAAAAAACAGCCCGTTTGGAGCCGCTTTCGGGCCAAAAATGGGCCGTTTTTGATATGTTAAATTTTTAATTATTTTGAAATGAGCCGATTCCCGGGTCGTTTTTTGTTTCTTTTTTGGGCGTTTTTGGGTCGTTATCCTTGATTTTTTAATCCGGACGCGGTATATTGGAGGCAAAACATACGTCCCGGGCCGGTTTTTCACTGCCGCGCATGCCGGGCGGGGCGGAACCGTAAGGAGGTTTGTTGTATGCGGCAGCGGTATGAGATCCTGGAGTTCAGCCAAAATATGCCTGTTCACTGTACGATGCAGCACATCGGCAGCATCGACACGCATCTGCATGATTTCTTTGAGGTCATCTTCATTTTGAGCGGCCAGTGCCGCATCATGGTCGACAAGCAGCTGTTCACCCTGAATGCGGAGGATGTCATCGCCCTGAACGCGCATACCCCGCACGAGCTGCACGGCACCGACTGCGTGCTCATCTCGGTGCAGTTCAAGCAGGTGCTGTTCGAGCAGACGCTGCCCCATCCCCAGCACCCGGATTTTTTATGCAACAGCGCCCAGCAGGGTGACAATGCCGCCTTTGGCAGCATCCGGCGCATCATCGCGCGGCTGGTCAAGAACAATGCCGACCTCCAGCTTGGCTACGAGCTGCGCAACTGGAGCCTTATCTATGAGCTGATGGACGTGATGTACAACAATTTCCGCGTCGACAGCTCTGTCGCCAACGATACGCGCAACTACCGTTATGCGGCGCGCATCGCGCAGATCAGCAGCATTTTGAACGAGCATTATACCGAGAATTTTACCCAAGGGCAGCTGGCCGAGCAGGTGCACCTTTCGGCGCCGTACCTTTCCAAATTCTTTGACCAGCATTTCGGCATGAGCTTTTATGCCTATCTGACCCAGCTGCGCCTGGCCCATGCCGTGAATCTGCTGGAGACCACCGACGAGACCATTGAGAACATCTCGGCCCAGAGCGGGTTCCCGAACAGCTACTCCTTTGTACAGACCTTTAAAAAGGAGCATGGCACCCTGCCCAGCGTATGGCGCCGCCAGCGCCGCGCCGAGGCAAAGCCCGTCCGGCCAGACGCTCTACCGGTGGTCGAGCAGCACGATTATATGGCGGGGCTGAAGAAATACCTCGATGCACCGCAGATCTCCGCCGTGCCGGAGCAGGTCATCTCCAACGGCATCCGCTGTGCCGCTGCGGCGGATATCCAGCCGCTGCGGCATACCTGGCGCACGCTGATGTGCGTGGGCAGCGCGCGCGATGTGCTGTACAGCGACGTGCAGGCCATGATACGCCGTATGCAGCAGGAGATCGGGTTCACCTACGTCAAGCTCAAGGGCATCTTCTCAGACGAGCTGCGCGTGCACATCCTGGATGCCGCCGGTACGCCCACCTACAACTTTACCTACACCGACAAGATCTTTGATTTCCTTTTGAGCGTGAACCTGCGCCCGCTGCTGCATCTGGGCTTTATGCCGGAGCTGCTGGCCCGCGAGCCGCAGCGCAAGCTGTTCAATGTGCTGATGAGCGAGCCCAAAAGCAACGAGGCGTGGGCGGCGCTGGTCACCGCGTTCGTGCAGCATCTGCAGGCGCGCTACGGCGCGGCGGAGGTGCGGCAGTGGATGTTTGGCGTATGGCACCAGCCGGACACGCCGCACCACATGTATGGCTTTACCAGCAACGAGGCGTTCTACCAGTTTTACCAGGTCACCTGGCAGGCCATCAAGGACTGTGACAGTGCTTTGCAGGTGGGCACGCCGCCGACCTTTTACATCGCACGCGCCGATTATGTGAACTGGTACCGCCCCTTTTTGCAGTGGTGCCGGGACAAGCGCTGTATGCCGGATTTTCTGGATTTCAACTTCTACGATACCTCGCTCTCCAACGACGGCAGCGGACAGAAGCTGTTCGGGTTCGTATCGTCGATGACGTTGGGCGAGGATCCCAACGGGCTGAAGAACTTCGTCACCCAGGTGCACAGCGAGACGGATGCTTTACGCCTGCCGGTGTACCTGACCGAGTGGAACACGAGCCCCAGCCAGCAGGATCTGCTCAACGATACCTGCTTCAAATCCTGCTACCTTGTCAAAAATATTTTGGAAAATTACGATAAGCTGGAAAGCTTTGGGTATTGGTCACTCACCGACCTGATGGGCGAGGCCGCCCTGCCGGAGCAGCTTTTCTTTGGCGGGCTGGGGCTGTTCACAGCAAACGGCATCCCCAAGGCCGCCTACTATGCCCTTGCGCTGCTGCGCCATCTCGGCGATATGCTCATCGGCAGCGGCGAGGGCTGGTTCGCGACCCGCCGGGGCGCCAGCTACCGCATTTTGCTGTACAACTACCGGCATTTCAGCCATCTGTACGCGCAGGGCGAGCGCTTTGACATGACCTTTACCGACCGGTACACCGTGTTCTCGCCCGAGCAGAGCCTGGACGTGCATTTTACCCTGACCGATGTGGAAAACGGCGAATACGTTGTGCGGGAAACGATCCTGAACCGCCACAACGGCAGCGCCTTTGACCAGTGGCTGACGATGGGCGGCCTGGAGCTTGACCGCCCGCAGGAGTACGAGAACCTCACGGCGCGCAGCCAGCCCGCCTGCAACAAATACAGGGTATCGTCCCACCGGCACACACTGGAGCTGGATGCCATGCTGGAAATGCTGGAGGTGCGGCTGCTGGTGATCGAGCGCGAGAACGGCACGCTGTGAGCCGGGCCAAGCAAAAAACAGCCATTTAACGACAAATCGCCCTGAGAAGGAGAGACCTTTCCCATGCCGTGCCGTAACCGTGTGCCCCGCGGGGCGCTGTGCCTGTGCGCGCTGGCCCTGCTGGCCGGCTGTGCGGGCGGTTCTGGCGCAGCGCCGGCGCCCGCGGCGCCGGGCAAGACCTCGCAGGGCGCCGCGGCGGATCAGATGTCCGAAGAGCCCGCCGGGCAGGCGGCGCGCCCCAATGCCCCCACCGTGTATGAGCCGCAGGCCCCCGGCACGGCGGTCTTGGGCGCCGAGCCGCTGCGGGTGGATGTTTCCAACGCCGGGCAGGGCTATGTGACGGTGTGCTACAACGGCACGGCGACGAAGGCGAGCGTCCAGCTCACCGGCCCGGACGGCGTGACCTACAAGTATTTTCTGCCGCCGGTCGAGACCTGGACGGCGCTGCCTCTCTCGGGCGGGAGCGGCACCTACGCCGTGGCCGGCTACGAGAACATCGAGGGCTCCAGCTACGCGGTGCTCTTTAAAGACAGCTTTGACGCCCCGCTGGAAAACGAGCTGCTGCCATTCTTGTACCCCAACCAGTTCGTGGATTTTGACGCCGACAGCCGTGCCGTGGCGACGGCTGCCGAGACGGTCGCGGGCGCGACCGACGATCTGGACGCGGTGGCGGCCATCTACCACTATGTCGTGGAGAACATCACCTATGACGCAGAGAAGGCGGCCACCGTGACCAGCGGGTACCTGCCCGTGGTGGACGAGACGTTGGCCAGCGGCAAGGGCATTTGTTTTGACTACGCAGCGCTCACCGTCGCCATGCTGCGCAGCCAGAACATCCCCGCCAGGCTGGAGATCGGCTATGCGGGGGACGCTTACCACGCCTGGATCAGCGTTTACACCGAGGAAACGGGCTGGATCGACCGCCTGATCGAGTTTTCCGGCGACTGGACGCGCATGGATCCCACATTTGCCGCCGGCCGCGAGAGCAGCGAGGCCGTTCTGCAATACATCGGCGACGGCAGCAACTACACCGTGCAGTATACGCGCTGAAGCGCCCACCGAAAGGAGCATACCATGGCTTCAAGACCGCTCAACAACGCCGAGCTGGCCACCTTCTGCGGCCAGATGGATCTGCTGCTGCGGGCCGGCATCGCCCCCGCCGAAGGGCTGGCCGCCCTGGCCGGGGACGCCCCCGCCGGCGAGGGCCGCACGCTTTTGCAGGGATTGTACGACTGCATGGAGCGGGGCGAGATGTTCGGCACGGCGCTGGAACAAAGCGGCGCTTTCCCGCCGTACATGTGCAATCTGGTGCAGCTGGGCGAGCGCGCCGGCAAGCTGGACGACGTGGTACAGGCGCTCGGCGCGCACTATGAGCGCGAGGACGCGCTGGCCGCCAGCATCAAGAGCGCCGTGACCTGGCCGCTCATCATGCTGGGCATGATGCTGGCGGTGATGGCGGTGCTCATCACACGGGTGCTGCCGGTGTTCGACCAGGTGTTCCGCCAGCTTGGCGCCGGACTGACGGGATTTTCCGGCGCCGTGCTGCGTTTGGGCGAGGCGCTGGGCCGCTATAGCTTTGTGTTTCTGGTGCTGGCCATCGTGCTGGCAGCCGCGTGCGCGTGGTTCGCGCTCACGGCGCGCGGTCGGCAGCAGCTGCGGGAGCTTGGCCGCCGCTTTTTCGGCACCCGCAAGCTGGCAGAAAAGATCGCCGCGGCGCGCTTTGCCAGCGGCATGCATCTGGCGTTGAACAGCGGGCTCGATCTCGACGAGGGCCTGGCCACCGCGGCCGGCCTCGTTGAGCACCCGGCGGTGGCCGCCAAAGCCGAAAAGATGCGCGAGTTGATGGACGGCGGCGCCACCTTTGCCGAGGCCAGCGCCGAGACCGGCATGTTCACGGGGCTGTATGTGCGCATGCTCAGCATCGGCGTGCGTACCGGCTCGGTCGACGAGGTGCTGGCGCGCATCGCCGCCCGCTACGACGACGAGATCGCGCACGAGACCGCCGGCGCCGTGGCCCGGCTGGAGTCGGCGCTGGTGGCGCTGCTCTCGGTGGTGGTGGGAATGATCCTGCTCTCAGTCATGCTGCCGCTGATGGGCATCATGTCCGGCATCGGGTAAGGGGGCGGCGCGATGAACCGATTCGAGAAAACGCGCACCCTGGCGGTGCTGCCGGCGCGCACGGTGCCGCTGCTGTTCTTTTTGGCCGTTCTGGCGGCGTTTTTGCTCGGGCTCGACACTGTGACTGGCATGACCGCCCGACAGGAGGCCGAAAGCCTTGAAAATACCGTGCGCCGAAGCGCCGTGCACTGCTATGCGCTCGAGGGCTTTTATCCCGACGACCTCGCTTATCTCGAGGAGCACTACGGCCTGCGCTACGACAAGGGCCGGTACATCGTGGCCTACGAGACGGTCGGCTCCAACCTGATGCCGGATGTCACCGTTATCCGGCGGCAGTAAGGGGGCGCTGTGATGAAACTGCAGGGCCGTCGCGCCGCTTTTAGCGATGTGTTTTTTACACTGGGGCTGTTCTGTGTGTTCACGGTCTGCGCGCTGTTGCTCGTGACCATCGGTCTGCGCGCCTACCGCAGCACCGTGACCCAGATGCAGAATACCTACTCGACCCGCACGGCGCTCGCCTATGTGACGGAAAAGGTGCGCCGGCACGATACCGCCGGCGCCGCCTGCCTGACCGAGCTGGAGGGCGCCCCCGCCCTGCGCCTGACCGATACGGTCGGGGAAGAGATATACTACACCTACATCTATGCCGACGAAAGCTGCCTGTACGAGCTGACCCAGCGCGCCGGCGCCATGCCGGAGCGCGCGCTCGGCGAGCCCATCCTCGACGTGCAGGGCTTTGCCATGCGCGACGCCGGCGGGGGGTTCTGGTGCTTTTCCGCCGATGACAGCGCCGGCGAAACGATGCAGTGCCTTGTGCACCTGCGCAGCGCCGCCTGAAATGTAGTGGGCGACCGCCGTTTTTTGCCCGCCGGATGACCGTTTTTGTGAAAGGAGGGGACCGCCGTGCAGCCCCGCAGCAACACCCGCGCCAGCCTGTTTTTTTTGGAGCTCATCATCGCCATTTTGTTCTTTGCGCTGGGCAGCGCCGTCTGCGCGCAGGCTTTCGCGCGCGCCTACACCGTCAGCCGGCAGGCGAAGGAGCTGGCGTTCGCCTCCGCCACCGTCTCCAGCGCCGCCGCAGCGCTGGAATATACCGACGGTTCTTTGGAGGCGTTCCGTGCCTGGTTCCCGGAGGCCTACGAGCAGGACGGCGCGCTGGAGGCCGCCTATGATGCCAGCCTTGCGCCCTGCGGGCGGGAGATGGGCCACTACACGCTGCACGCCGCCGCCAGCCAGGCAGCGGGTGTGCGCAGCGCCGAGATCTGCATGTTCGACAACAGCGGCGAAACGCTCTATGCGCTCAGCCTGCGCTGGCCGTCGGGGCAGCGGGGAGGTGCGCCATGAACACGCGGACAAAGCGCCCGCAGGCAGGCCCTGTGAGCATCGGCGTGACCTCAATGGTATTGGTCTTCGTCATGCTGTGCCTGATCACCTTTGCGGTGCTGTCACTGGTCAGCGCGCAGGCCGATCTGCGCCTGAGCCGCAAGAGCGCCGAGCACACCACGGCCTGGTATGCGGCCGAGAACGCCGCCAACGATGTGCTCATCGCGCTGCAGCCGATCCTGACCGCAAACGCCGCCGCGCCGGACGCCGAAAGCTATTTTACCGCCGTGTACGCCGCCGTGCCCGCGGAATGGGGCATCACCTTTGGCGAGGACGGACGCCTTGCCTGGCAGGTTCCCGTGGAGGAAACGCAGAGCCTGCAGGCCGAGGTCGAACTGCTGTATCCGCTGCCCGCCGAGGGGCCGGGCTGGCGGGTACTGCGCTGGCAGAGCGTGCCGCAATATGACTGGCAGGCCGAGCAGCCGCTGGAGCTCATGCGCCCCGGCAACGTGCCGGCACAATAGGGAGGGGATCGTTATGGATGTGTTGCAATTCCTGCGCGAGGCGACCGAGAATGGCGCCTCGGACCTGTTCATCGTGGCCGGGCGACCGCTGGGCTACAAGCTGGGCGGCAAGCTTGTCACCCCGGAGGGCGAGCGCGCCACGCCCGACACCACGCGGGCGTTCATCTCGGCTGTGTACGGGCTGGCCGGTCGCGATATCGCCCGGCTGGACAATGAGGGCGATGACGATTTCTCCTTTGCCATCCCGGGGCTGGCGCGCTACCGCGTGAGCACCTATTTACAGCGCGGTTCGCTGGCGGCGGTGGTGCGCGTGATCCAGTTTGCTCTGCCCGATGCCCCGAGCTTGGGCATCCCCGAGCGCGTCGTGGCGTTGAGCGAGCTGAACCGGGGGCTGGTGCTGGTCACCGGCCCCGCCGGCAGCGGCAAGTCCACCACGCTGGCCTGCATCATCGACGCCATCAACCGCACGCAGGAAAAGCACATCATCACGCTGGAGGATCCCATCGAATACCTGCACCGCCACAAAAAGAGCATCATCAGCCAGCGCGAGATCGGCGCCGACACCGCCAGCTATGTGGTGGCGCTGCGGGCCGCGCTGCGCCAAAGCCCGGACGTGATCCTGCTGGGCGAGATGCGAGACCTTGAGACCATCTCCATCGCCATGACGGCAGCCGAGACGGGGCACCTGGTGCTCTCCACGCTGCACACCTCCGGCGCCGCCGATACCATTGACCGCATCATCGACGTTTTCCCGCCCAACCAGCAGCCGCAGGTGCGCGTACAGCTGGCGGAGGTGCTGCAGGCCGTGGTCAGCCAGCAGTTGCTGCCGGCCAAGGACGGCGGCATGGTGCCCGCGTTCGAGCTGCTCAATGCCAACACCGCCGTGCGCAACATGATCCGCGAGAACAAGCTCCACCAGCTGGACGGGCTCATCGCTTCGTCGTCCGGCGCCGGCATGGTCTCGATGGACAGCTCCCTCGCGGCGCTGTACCGGGCCGGGCGCATCGCCCGCGATGAGGCGCTGGCCTACGCCGCCAACCCCGAGGCACTGGCCCGCAAGCTGTAGTGCACCGGCGGAACCGGTCGGGGATAAAAATACAAAAAGTCAGGACCACCGGCTTCGCTGAAAAGGTCAATAGATAGTAGACAGAAAAAACCAAGATCAATCTTGAAAGCCCTGTTCGATTTTAAATTGGACGGGGCTTTTGTAATGGAGCTTGCAAGAAGGGCGAAAGTGGTTGAACTCAAAGACAGCCTTTTCAAGGATTTGCTGTACCGGCTCATCCGAGAGGTTCAGATATTCAGCACGCAGAAA
>CANRBN010000002.1 GCA_947628865.1 uncultured Gemmiger sp. | reverse complement strand
CCCCTTGAGGGGCGTTGTCCGTACTATGCCCTTTCAGGGCTATCCCAAGCCACCGGCTTCGCCGGTGGTCCTGACTGCACGGCCCGTAGGGACACTGTGCAGTGTATTTATCTTACCATACTTTGCTTTGATGTCAAAGTAAATCCTGTGCAAATTTTGTGCGGATCCGCTGCAACCTTTTACGGGACAGGGGTTCCCGATTCCTAAAAGACAGAAACAGCCGTGTGAACGACCCCGCGCTTTGGAAGGGGAATGCGCTCCCGCAAAGCAAAAAATCTGGCAGACAGAACCGGATTACAGAAGGGAAAAACGGTTCGGACCTCTTGACAATATAGCATAAAGCATATATACTGCGTATAGGATAAATCCAATAAGTGAGGAATGTCATGCAGGGATTTAAGGTTGTCTTCTACGATAAGCCCGATGGAACAGAACCGGCGAAAGATTTTATTCTTTCGCTGGATGTGAAAATGCAGGCCAAAATCGTCAGGGAGATCGAGCTGCTGGCCGTAAACGGTACAGAATTGCGGGAGCCGTATTCAAAGTATATCGGAGATAACATCTTTGAACTGCGGGCAAAGGTCGGCTCTGATATATCCCGTGTCTTGTATTTCTTCTTTGTGGGCCGCAAAGTGATCCTGACAAACGGTTTTATCAAAAAGACCGACAAGACCCCGCGAGGAGAAAAAGACCGTGCTATCCGATACAGGCAAGATTATCTCAATAGAGAGGGGCGCTGAAAATGACCACCTTCGATGATTTCCTGAAAGAGAGATTGCAGGACCCGGAATTCAAAAAAGAATATGACGCGCTCGGCCCGGAGTTTTCCATCGTTCAGGCCATGATCGACGCCCGGCGGGCGTCTGGCCTGACGCAGAAGCAGTTGTCCGAGCGGACCGGCATTGCCCAGGCGGATATAAGCAAGCTGGAGAACGGCAACGCAAATCCCTCTTTGCGCACGCTGCAAAGGCTGGCTGCCGGGATGGGTATGCAGATTAAGATTGAGTTTCGCCCGCTGGGTACAAACTGAGCGGTATTTCCTTGACGGCATGATTTGATAATCATGCCGTCACCGTATGATCTTACCTTGCGGATCAAGCCTTATATGTGTTTATAACAGCTTAGTAAGCGGTTCCATAAGAAGGTGGAATAACCTCTATAAATCGTGCTGTATATGCGCCCGACTTCCAATAAACAAAGTGGCAGGAACGCTAACGAATCAACCGTATAAGCCCGCATCGTAACGAGGCTCAAGTAATGTGTGCAAATCTATTGAGAAATATCCCCTGATGGCGGCATCCATCAGGGGATGTTTCTGTGCTGTCAAGGCACAAGATGTGAAGGAGAAAAACAGTAATACTCTTATGCAGCGGAGACAATGAAGAAATGCCTGTGTTCTACCAAAACAAGTTTTTGATTCTTTCCCATTATCGTTAAAGCCGTACTGGATCTCTTCAACGCAATTTTGCTCCCGCCGAATCATCAAGTAATACTGTCAGATTGGGATGAAGCTGGAGTATGCTGCCGGGCACAGAAGGGGTGATAGGTCCTGTAAGAGCACGATATACGATGTCGCATTTATCCGCACCAAATGCGACAAGTAAGACGCTCTTTGCATTCATGATCGCTTTGATGCCCATCGTGATCGCTCTTTTTGGTACCTTTTCCATGCTTTCAAAAAACCTTGCATTCGCAGCAATGGTTTCCTTCGTAAGCTCAATAGAATGAGTCTGTTTCTCAAATGAATGGCCGGGCTCATTAAAGCCTATATGCCCGTCATGTCCAATGCCGAGCAGCTGGATATCAATGCCGCCCAGAGACGCAATAACACGATCATATCTTTGGCACTCTGCATCAATATCATCGGCTGTTCCGTTCGGGATATAGCAATTACCTGGCTGGATATTGATTTGAGAAAATAGCTTTTGCTGCATAAAATTGGCATAGCTTTGGCTGTCATCCGGGGACAGGCCTATGTATTCATCCAGATTGACCGCCTTGGCACGGGAAAAATCGATCCTTCCGGCTCTGTATTTCATAATGAGTTCATTATATATGCCAATGGGCGTGGAGCCTGTTGCCAAGCCTAGGACAGCGTCCGGTTTTGCGGCCAACAACTTCTCAAAGTATTCTGCTCCCTTGAGATTCAGCTCATCCATACTGCTTGATATGACGATTTCCATCTTTTACACCTTTCTTGCTTCGGCGATTATGATACAACATAAAGAAGTTCCTTTGGAGAAGAAGCGCAAAAAGGAGCCTTGATCTCTTTATCCAGTGCCCCCCATAGTGCAGCACAGCCCGATGCTCCGGCTGATGCTGCACAATCCATATCCCATACCGTATCACCAATGTATAATGTCTCCTCTGGCCGCGCACCGCATAACTCTATGAATTTTAAAAGGGGCTGGGGGGGAAGGCTTGTGTTCCTGGGTCATTTCGGCGAGAACGATGTGATCGATAAATGGCTCGATATTGTCAAACAGTCTGCGGTCCGCCTCGTATTCGTCGCGGTTGCGGGACGTAACGACCCCCAAAACATGACCACGGCGCTTTAACTCGTTCAGTGTCTCCTTCACGCCGTCAAACAAGGTGATTTGACTGCTGCATTCGGCCTGCCGTTGAACCCACCGCTCAATAAGATCATCGGAAACGTCGATTCCAAGGGAACGAAATGCATCCTCGTTTGTAAGCCCCATGATTTTATAAAGCTGATCGCCCGAAAAGGTCATCCCTGTACTCTCCTGCAAAACCTCCCCCAAGGTGCGGACGGCAACCGTGAGAGCATCGACCAATGTGCCATCCACATCAAAAGCTATATACTTGAACCTCAATCAGATTCCTCCTTACTGTCCATCCTGTTGAACAGGAATTCTTCTATGCTGGCTACGCGCTGCCGCTGGTCTTTATGCGCTATATTTATGACCGGCTTTGTGACATTCTCAAGGGGAACTGTTGTGATAACAAAATCATAATTGTTTTCAGGATAGACCGAAAACTGGTACAGAGAGCAGGTGTCGATAATATCGATCTGCGGCAGACTGTTTTGAAGCGACCTTTTCTGCTCCTGTTGGATAATGACCCCCGCGTTTGAAACCATGAGGGCTCTCCATTTTGTTGTTGCGCGCGCCTGCGACAGGGTGAAATGGAGCGTAAGGGAAATGAGCTCCTGGCTATCCGGCTCGATCCCCGCAAACTGTTTATAAAGTCCCGCCTGCATTTTGACGCTGCGGTATAATTCCAAACTTGCTTCCGGAAGCTCGATATGAACGGGCGCGCGCGTACCGGGATTTTCCTTCTGCTGATAGATCGAACTGCGCAGATGGTGAACCAATCCAAAGAAAAGGATCTTGTCTGATGAAAAATCTCCGCCTACATCGGCATCCACCGCCTCGGCAAGATGGATGGCAAGCATTTCTATATTTTCGGGGACATAAGGCTTTGATTCCATCTGGGCGCGGAAAGCATTGTAGCCAATAAGATGGATACAAATATATTTGCACTCCGATTCAGGAAGCTTTATGGAAAATTCGTCCTCAAGCCGCTTTGCGATGAAATGCGCCGTATTCATTTCCAGCTGCGGAAAATCATCGTCGGGAGGAAGGAACTCCTTGTCTATTTTACAGTTGCTCCTCATTCTGAACACACTGATGGTCAAGTGCGTAGCCAGAGAGGTAAAATACTCGTTGCCAACGAAGAAGTCGAATTCGTTTTCCGCTTCCTCGATGATCTTGCAGACCTTGCGGATATCCTCCTCGGTGTAAACCTCTTCCATCCGCTCAAGCCGCTCTTTTGCGATCCGCTCGACCTGATTCGTCGGGGCGTTCAGGCTTGGCCCCTTGTGTTCCCGCAAATCAAAAAAACCTGCTATGGCGGCACGCCTTGATACCTCGTCACCCACGATGCCGATACCGCGCCCCTGGGTTTTGAAAAGCTTCAGATTGTATTGTGCGAGCCAGTTTTCAGCCCAATCCAGATCCGACAGGATGATGAATCGACTGACATAAAACTGGTCAGCCAGGAACTGGATGGTCAGCTCGTCCAGTGAAAAAAGAAGGTTCTTCAGCAGCTCGATTCTTCTTTCAACACTCCCATCCGATAAGGTAAAATACTGGCTGCTGAGAAAGGTGTCTATTTTCTGACGCTCCGCATCACTCAGGGCAAGCTTAATACCGTAGCCCTGCTTCTTATCGATTTTGACGTCTCCCAAGCCGTGCTCACGAAGCCAGCCTTCCGCCTTGTTCAGGTAATTCTGAACAGACCGCTTGGAGATGCCCAAATGCTGTGATAAGGCATTCAGCGTGACAAAGCTGTCGTTCTCAACAAGCGCAGCCAGCATTGTCCGCATTGTTTCCTCAGAGTGCCTCATATCACTACCTCCCTTCTCAAGAGCGTATCCTATTTCGTTTCTATGGTATAATAAAGTACTTTCCCCCAAGGTGTCGCTTTGATCGCGCTCTTTGCTATCGCGCAGATGTCTGACGCAAGATCACCAGTCACATCAAACGTCAGGGAAATGTCGTCCTTTTTTTTCAAAAGTGAATGTCGTTCCGTTCTCAGTATATCCATCCAAGAGCGCCGCGATCTCGTCACTCTTCATAGGCGCTCGAATTATAACCTTCATACCAATATTCCTCTCATTCATTGTTTTTTCGCACGGGGGACCGTCAGGCATTTTACTGCCATGTCAAATCCGGTCTTACATTCGCTGTTTGTGAAAATCGTCAGGCAGCATATAATAAACGGGATACCTTGAAACAGGTAAAGCGAAGCGATTTTGACGATACTTCTGACGCACAAAAGCACATATTGAAGCGGACGTCCTCTGGAACTGTTTATGGGAACGATCTGCAGTCCCATGACCAGCTTGCCGACGGTAGAACCGTTTGTGATAAGCTGAAGGATGATCTCATAGCACAGCGCGATCAGGACCATAAGGCCGTAGGCCCTGTTGAACGCTGAGACAAACTCTGCCGTTAAAGCCGCATCCTGCCCGCCCGCGGCATCCATCGCATTCATCGCGTCCTGTACGGCAAAGAAATCGGGCTGCCCTGTGAATTTGTAGAACAGAAAAGAAATTGCAATGATCACGCAGGCGTCAATCAGAAACGCGATAAAGCGTCGGCTTCTCATCCCCGCGGGTGCCTTCGCCGCCTCAATACCAAGAAAACTCATAAGGGGTCCTCCAAAACAGCATGGCGGAGGGATAGCCGTAGGCCGTCCCCCCGCCAGTATTTGGCCTATACGAAATGGTAATTCTGATGTTTATGCCTGGGTCAAACTCCGGCGCCCTCAGCGGCAAGACGTTCCTCCTTGAAGCACTTGATATCCCACGCGCGGATGAACGGGAGCCAAATCAGAAAGGATACGGCCAGACCGCAAAGCTGTGCTACCACGCCCATAATGCTCCCAGTCGTAAGGAAACCGCTGATCAGCACCGGGCAGGTCCAGGGAACCATGTTGTTGCAAAGCGGGAACAGCCCTATCGCGGTGCCCAGATACTGGACAGACATGCAGGCCATGGGGGCGATGATGTACGGGATCATAAGGATCGGGTTGAGAACGATCGGCAGGCCGAAGGTCACGGGCTCGTTGATGTTGAACAGGCCGGGAGCAATGCCGATCCTGCCCACGTTCTTCAGGAGCTTCGATTTTGCGAAAATGAGCATATAGATGACCACGGGCAGCGTAGCACCGGAGCCGCCCATCCAGACGCCGTTCTTATAGAAGGTGAATGTCACGATGTTGCTCGCGCCGGCGGAAACATTCTCGGCCATATTCGTGATCCACATGGGCTCAAAGATGGGGAAGATGATGATGGCGGAGCCGTGCAGACCGAACGACCACAGCAGGTGCTCGGCAAAGCAGGCAATGAGGGTGCCAACATAAGATGTGCCGAGGTGACGCAGAGGCGTGGAGATGACCGTGCTGACAAATTCAGGGAAGCCGCCCCAAGGCGTGGCCGCGAATGCGAGCCGGATCACAGTGAAAAGAACAATGATCACAGTGCCGGGAAGCAAAGCGGTGAACTGGTCAGAAACCGCAGATGGAACAGAGCTGGGCAGCTTAATAGTAAAATGCTTCTGAACCAGAAGACGATAGATCTCGCCTACGATCAACGCAGTAATGAGGGCGGTAAAGAGAAGCGTGGCATCCAGCGAGCCGGCAACCCATGCATCAACCGCTTCACCGTCGCCGTTGGTGAGGGCGGTGGGGACGATGATGGCGAACAGAGCGGCCATGGAAATGATGCCGGCAGGAGTGCCCTTCTCTCCATAGCTGTTGACAAGGGAACTTGCCACGCCAAAGCAGGCAACAATGGCGGAGATGCCGTAGGTGGCGTTCATGATAACGCCCTCAAAGGCGTTCCAGTTTTCGCCGAAGATGCTTGCCATGAAGTCCAGGAACGCCTGCACAGGGAACTCGGCAATGATCATGGAGAAAGCGCCCAAGATAAGCAGGGGCATTATCATGACCACGCCGTCACGGAGCGCAAGCAAATGGCGCTGACCGCCGAGCTTAGCGGCAACGGGGAGGAAGGTATCCTCCATAAAGCTCATAATTTTGCCGCTGCCATTATTTTTGACTCGGTTACTCATCTTTTTCCTCCTTTAACGAACCGTTATTTTTTCGTTTGATACTCCGCATATGCCTTATCGAATATATTATCTACTCTCTGTAAGGCGTAGTCGGACATATCCATTGTTTGAATGACCGGGATTTCTTGGCCGTACTGATCTTGGAATTTTTTAGCCAGATAACGGACCTGCGGGCCAATCAGCAGAATATCCGTCTGATGGATGCGATCCTCGACCCGCTGGAACGCCCGCGCGTCAATATCCGCATCGATGCCCTTGCTTTTGGTGTACTGCTTCATTTTATCCACCAATACGCTGGTAGACATGCCCAAATTGCAGATAAGCGTGATGATCATTTGGCTTCCTCCAGTTCCTTGAGCCGGCGGTGGAGCTCAATGATTTCTTCGGCTACGTCACGCATGATAAGCGCCAGATTGAGATGATCCTGTGCGTGGACCATCAGCAAGGACACGGGCTCTCCGGTCCCGCTCATTTCATTTCTGATAAGCTCTGTTTGGATCTCGTGTGCGGATACCATGCCATCGCTGGCCCTGTCAAGCGCTGCTTTCGCCTCTTCAAATTTTCCTTCTTTGGCAAGGCCTATCGCCTCCATGCAGGAGCTTCTGGAATCACCTGCGCCAGCAATCAGGCCCATTGCTACTTCCATGCTGTCCATTTTTGCTCTCCTCTCCTTACTTTTCACCGAATTTCTCGGCGAAAAGCGTTTCCAATGCGGTTGCAGCCTTTTGCTCATCAGGTCCATCGATTTCAATCGTCAGAATGTCCCCGCGCTTGGCGTTTGCCATTATCACGCCGGTTACACTTTTCAAATCAAAGAGATGGCCGTCCTTGTTCACCTTCACAGAGCTTTGGAACGCGCCTACACTTCGCGTGATCCGGCAGGCGACGCGGGCATGGAATCCCAACTCATTTTGGACCTCAAGCTTTTTTTCAATCATTTCTCCACCCCTTTCCGTAACAAGCTCAAAACCTCTTCTTCACAGTTCATTGCGATGGCACGCTCTACCAAGGCTCTGCATTTTTCAGTGTCACAGCTCTTGATGGTGCGCCTGACCCTGGGAATAGAGGGAATGCTTACGCTCAAGTTGTCTACACCCATGCCGACCCAAAGCGGTATGAGCTCATCCACCTCGCCCGCTTGTCCGCAAATATCCACCTCAATATTTGAGTGATGTGCGGTGCGGCAGATATGATCGACCATGCGAAGAAGTGCCGGCTGGAAATAGGAGTTCAACTGTGCAACATGTGCGTTGTTCCGGTCCGCTGCAAAAAGGTACTGCGTCAAATCATTTGTCCCGATGCTGAAGAAATCCACGATTTCGGAAAAACGGTCCGCCATGACAGCCGCGGCTGGTGTCTCGACCATCATGCCGATAGAGACATTCCCAATCTTTACGCCCCTGCGTTCAAGGCCTTCCCGAACGGAGCAAACAGCCTCTTTCGCGCGCCGGATTTCCGAAACGGAAGCGATCATCGGCAGCATCAACTGCACCGGACCGAAGGCGGCGGCACGCAGTATGGCGGCTATCTGCGTGTGGAATATCTCCGGTGCGTCCAGACAGTAACGGATCGCCCTGTAACCCAAAAACGGATTGTCCTCATCCGGGATATTTAAATAGGGGATATGCTTGTCGCCGCCAACATCCAATGTTCTGACAATAAGCGGACGTCCACCCAGCCCCTTTACGATGGTGGAATAAGCAGCGAACTGGAACTCCTCGTCCGGAGCCTCCGACCGGCCCATGTACAGCATCTCGGTCCGCAGAAGCCCGATGCCCTCTCCGCCTTGCGCAATCAGCGCATCGGTCTCATGCTCGGATGCTATATTTGCGTAGACCTTCATCCTTCGGTCGTCTGCGGTCACGGTTTCGCAATGCCGGAACGCCTCCAACGTGGCATTTTCCTGCTCGGCTCTGTTGGTAAAATCCTTATACATCTGGAGCTGCGCATCATCCGGCTGGACGATAAGGGCGCAGTTTATCGCATCCAGAAGCACTGTTTGTCCTTCCTTTGCCATGCTCAGGGCGCCCTCGGCACCAATGATGCAGGGAATATTCATGGAACGAGCCAAAATAACGCAATGTGAGGACAAACCGCCCTTTTCGAGGACTATGCCCGACAAGCCGGATCTTCCAAGCTCAATCACCTGTGATGGCGTTAGATCCACAGCAACAACGATTTTTTCGCCGTTATCTGCCTTTCTCTCCTCGCAATTCGTGAGGCAGCGAAGGAGCCGTATCTCTATATCCGTTATATCTGCCGTTCTTTCGTTCAGGTAAGCGTTGTCAAGCGAGGAAAGCTCGGACCGATACTGCTCGGAGCAAACGGATACTGCATATTCGCAATTCGCCTTTTCTTCCGTGATCAGGCGCTTGATCGCGCCCATATAGTTGTCATCCTCCAACAGAAGCAGTTGAAAATCCAGTATCCCGGCATCCTCGGCGCCATTTTTTTGCGAAATCTGCTCGATCATTGCCGCCAGACTGCTAGAACATCTTTCAGAAGCAATTTGCAGGCGCTGCAACTCCGCAGCCGTATCATCCACCAAGCGAAGACTTGTATCGACTCTCTGCTCAACGACAGGATACGCTTTCGCCAGAGCCATTCCTCTGACTGCAATTTTCCCGTTCATAATTCCTCCAATCCGGTCATATAACCGTTTTTATTTATGAACATCATGTTACATTTAGTATATCATGCATAAAAAGGAAAGTACACCGTAAAAAAAACTGTTTATTTTCCACATTGATATGGAAATGTGGCAATTAAGTTGTTTATCTTACGGCAACAAATTAGAATGAGGCGGCATTTAGATGAGCATGATATAAACAAAAACGAACCGGTGTATTTAGAACATCAGTTCGTTTTTCATGCTTGGGAAATCCGATTTTGTATTGACATGTCTGTATAATAATGATAGAATACTATCAATATAATTTGGCTGCAAGGAGGGGACAGAATGATCATCAAGGCATCCACAGCCCTGCGCAACGATTACAGCGGTATCTCGGAGTTGGCCCACAAGCAGGCCGAGCCGATCTATATCACCAAAAACGGCGAGGGCGATCTGGTCGTGATGAGCGTCGAGGCGTTTGAACAGCGGGAAGAACTGTTCCGGCTGCGCGCGAAGCTGGAGGCCGCAGAAACGGCGCGCCGGCAGGGGAGAGCGGTTTCTTTAGAGCAGTCCCGTGAACGCTTGGAGGCCATCTATGGCGCATCCGATTAAGATCCTCGAGCCGGCGCAGCATGAACTCGAGGAGATCGCACAGCTGCACCTAGCTTTGTTGGGGCCCAACTCGGCGCGGAAAATCACCAATAAGATTTACGAGGCGATGGAGCAGGCGGCGCTGTTCCCGCAGTCCGGGTATCCGATCCATGACCGTACATTACGCCAACAAGGGTATCGCTGCCTGCTGGCCGGTAAGTATATCGTCTTCTACCGCATGGTGGACGATACCGTCTATATCTATCATATCGTCCACGGGGCAACAGATTACCCGCAGCTGTACAAGGAGCTTTCGGAGTGAATTCTACATCCGTGATGGAAAACACTGACCTAGCCCCAAATTTCAGGCTCTCAAAAATCGTTTCTCGCATTTTTTCTCGCATTTCAAGTAACAGTACATAAAACGGGATGGTATAAAATAAAAGATAAGGCCCTTTTATACGACGGCAAATCGTTACAAAAGGGCCTTGTCCGGTACCGGATAGCATCCTTTAAGAAGGTCAAGTGGTGGTTGGTAAGGATGAGGCCGGCAGTTCGAATCTGCCTAACAGCTCCAAAATTCCTCGTAGCTTCGTTGCTTACGGGGAATTTTTTATTTGCTCGTAAAAAAGAAAATGGCCTCAAATTGTGTCAAATTGTGTGAGAATGGGGCACGAATGGGGCACGACAAAGTTTGTATGATTGACACATCTGTATAATAATGATAGAATACTATCAATATAATTTGACACGAGGAGGGGGACAGAATGATCATCAAGGCATCCACAGCCCTGCGCAACGATTACAGCGGCATCTCGGAGCTGGCTCACAAGCAGGCCGAGCCGATCTATATCACCAAAAACGGCGAGGGCGATCTGGTCGTGATGAGCGTCGAGGCGTTTGAACAGCGGGAAGAACTGTTCCGGCTGCGCGCGAAGCTGGAGGCCGCAGAAACGGCGCGCCGGCAGGGGAGAGCGGTTTCTTTAGAGCAGTCCCGCGAACGCTTGGAGGCCATCTATGGCGCATCCGATTGAGATCCTCGAGCCGGCGCAGCATGAACTCGAAGAGATCGCACAGCTGCACCTGGCTTTGGTGGGGCCCAACTCGGCGCGAAAGATCACCGACAAGATTTATACGGCCATAGAGCGGGCGGCGCGGTTCCCCCAATCGGGATATCCGATCCATGACCGTACATTACGCCAGCAAGGGTATCGCTGCCTGCCGGCCGGTAAGTATATCATTTTCTACCGCATGGTCGACGATACCGTTTATATCTGTCATATCGTCCACGGGGCAACGGATTACCCGCAGCTGTACAAAGAGCTTTCTGATTGAATGCTCCATTGCTGCTGCCGGATAGCGGCCTTTAAGAAGGTCAAATGGTGGTTTGGCAAGGAGGAGGCCGGCAGTTCGAATCTGCCTGACAGCTCCAGTTAAATCCTCGAAGTACAGTCGTATTTCGGGGATTTTTTGCTGCCGGAGCCGGCCTTGTGCAGCCGCTGCCACCGCAAATTGCGCTTGACGCCGGCCATGGCCTGTATATAATAAAGCTAAAGCCGGTCGCTGCCCCCTGGATCCGCCTTTGGTGGCTGGGCTGCGCGTCGGCTCTTTTTTGTGAAAACACAGAGAAAGGTGGACCACCGTATGCCGCTGCAACTGATCCGTCAGGACATCACCAGGATGGAAGTGGACGCCATCGTGAATGCCGCCAATTCCGGCCTGCTGGGCGGCGGCGGTGTGGACGGCGCCATCCACCGCGCTGCCGGGCCGGGCCTGCTGGCGGAGTGCCGAACTCTGGGCGGCTGTGCCACGGGCGATGCCAAGATCACCGGCGGCTATCGTCTGCCCTGCAAATACGTCATACACACCGTTGGGCCGGTTTGGCGCGGCGGGCTGCTGGGCGAGCGCAAAAAGCTGGCAAGCTGCTACCGCACATCGCTGGCGGTGGCGAAAGAACACGGCTGCGAGAGCATCGCGTTCCCGCTCATTTCGTCCGGCGTGTACGGCTATCCCAAGGACAAAGCCCTGCAGGTGGCGGTGGAGGAGATCAGCAAATTCCTCTTTGAAAATGACATGCTCGTGTATATCGTCATTTTTGACCGGACGGCGTACAAGATCAGCGAAAAGCTGTTCAAGGATATCGCCGCCTATATCGACGATACCTATGTGGACGAGCACACCGATCCGCTGCTTGAGCGCCGCCGCCGGCAGCTGGCCGGGAGCGACCTCGCCGGGCTTGAGGCCGCCGCGTTCCAGGACAGGGAAGACGCTTCCCCCGATCTCAGCGCGCTGCTGCCGCCCCCGCTGTCCATGCCGGCTGCACCCGCCCCGCCGCCAAAGGGCGGGCGGCCCGCCGCTCCGCCGGCAGCCGCCATGCCGCCCGTGGCATCCGCGCCCGCGCCGCGCCCGATGCGCTCGCTGGACGAGGCGCTGGCCCATATCGACGAGAGCTTTTCCGAGATGCTGCTGCGCAAGATCGACGAGCGCGGCATGACCGATGCCCAGTGCTACAAAAAGGCCAATGTGGATCGGCGGTTGTTCTCGAAAATTCGAAACGATAAGTTTTACAAGCCCAGCAAGCCGACCGTGCTGGCGCTGGCCC
Organism: uncultured Gemmiger sp.; assembly: GCA_947628865.1. GTDB lineage: Bacteria > Bacillota > Clostridia > Oscillospirales > Ruminococcaceae > Gemmiger. Next base: position 24,497 of record CANRBN010000002.1, on the reverse strand, counting down.
TGGCGCTGGAGCTGCCCCCGCGCGAGGTGCGCGAGATGCTGATGAAAGCCGGGTTCGCGCTCTCCCATTCCAACAAGTTTGACATCATCGTCGAGTATTTCATCCGCAGCGGCAACTACAACGTGTTTGAGATCAACGAAGCCCTGTTCGCCTTTGACCAGCCGCTTTTGGGCGCGTGACGCAAACGCAAAATGTCGCCTGACAGGCGACCGATTTGCCCGCAACCTCCGCTATACTGTGTTTGTAAGCCGAGACCCGACAGACACAAACGGAGGTATAGACCATGAAAAACCAATGCACCGAACTCGTTTTCATCCTTGACCGCAGCGGCTCGATGGCCGGTGTCGAGGCCGACACCATCGGCGGCTTCAACGCCATGATGGAAAAGCAAAAGGCCACCCCGGGCAAAACGCTCGTCTCCACCGTGCTGTTCGACCATGACATCACGGTCCTGCATGACCGCGTGCCGCTTAAGGATGTGCCGGAGCTGACGGACAAGGAGTATTACGCCCGCGGCTGCACGGCGCTGCTGGATGCCGTGGGCGGGGCCATCCACCACATCGGCAATATCCACAAGTACGCCCGCCCGGAGGACGTGCCGGAAAAAACGCTGTTCGTCATCACCACCGACGGGCTCGAGAACGCCAGCCGCCGCTACACGCTGGACAGGGTCAAGGCGATGATCGAGCACGAGCAGAGCAAATACGGCTGGGAGTTTTTGTTCCTCGGCGCCAATATGGACGCCGTGACGACGGCCGGGCAGTTGGGCATCCAGGCCGACCGCGCCGTGACTTTCCACAGCGACAGCGCCGGCACCCGCCTCAATTATGAGGTGGTGAGCGAGACGGTCTGCGCCATGCGCGCGGCCCCGGCTGCGGCGCTGGACGCCGGCTGGAAAACGCGCATCGAAAAGGACTTCAAGGCCCGCGGCGGCGCCGCGCACAGGAAAGGGGAGAGATAAGCGATGCTCGGAGCGATCATTGGGGACATCGTCGGTTCCCGCTTTGAGTGGCACAACATCAAAACCAAGGAATTTGAGCTGTTCACCGACCAATGCTTTCCGACCGATGACTCCGTGATGACCGTGGCGGTCGCGCAGGCGCTGCTGGATTGCGCCGGCGACTACACCGATTTGGGCGAAAAGACCGTCTATTGGATGCGCAGGATCGGGCGTCGGTACCCGGAGTGCGGCTACGGCGGGCGGTTCCGGCAATGGATGTTCTGTGACACGCCGCGCCCCTACGGCAGCTTTGGCAACGGCGCCGCCATGCGGGTGAGCGCGTGCGGCTTTGTTGCAAACAGCCTTGCGCAGGCAAGGGCGCTGTCGCGCGCCGTGACCGAGGTCACGCACGACCACCCGGAGGGCATCAAGGGCGCGGAGGCAACGACCGTGGCCATCTGGCTGGCGCGGCAGGGCAAAAGCCGGGACGAGATACGTGCCTGCATCCGGCAGCATTATTACCCGCTGGGCTTTACGCTGGACGAGATCCGCGCCGACTATCGCTTTGATGAGAGCTGCCAGGGCACCGTGCCGCAGGCCATTGAGGCCTTTTTGGAATCGACCGGCTTTGAGGACGCCATCCGCAACGCGGTCTCGCTTGGCGGCGACAGCGATACCCTCGCCGCCATCACGGGCGGCATCGCGCAGGCGTATTACGGCATACCGGCCGCGATCCGGGACAAAGCGCTCGCAACGCTGCCCTCGGATCTGCGTGCCGTTGTTGACAGGTTCCTTTCCCTCACACAATAAGCCGCGCGCCGCTTTCAGGCCCCGGCGGGCCGCGCCATCCCGGGCTGGAGCAGGGCGGAAAGGCTTGCTTTGCCCAGCGCCGCCTCCGCGATGTTCACGCAGGCGTTGCCCATGCGGTCGATGCCGTGTACCACGGTGCCAAACGGCGCCGTCAACGCGGCGGAGCACAGCCCCTCTTTCACGCGGCTGGCGTGGCGGCGGCGCACCTCAAGATCCAAGTCCAGCAGCCGATCCTTCTCGGCGCGGATGGACGCAGCCGCCTCGGCGTTGCTGCCCTGTAACACCTGCACGGCATGGCCGAACATTTCGTCGATCGTGTCCAGGCTGTCGGCGATCTCACGCAGGGCATCGTCGGTGTAGCGCAGCGCGGCACCGGGCGCGCGGTGGGCGGCGATGTTGGCGGCCATCTCGTCGCAGATCAGGCCGATGCGGTCGATATCGCTTAAAATGTACAGCACACCGGCGCTCTCGTCGGCCTGCTGCCCGGTCAGTGCGCCGGATGCGTACAGCTCTGCCATATAGTCGGTGACGGCGCCGCTGAGTGTGTGTACGGCGGCGGCCTTTTCGCGCAGACCGGCGGGGGGCTCGGCGGCGCCGGCGCGCACCGCGGCAGCTGTTGTGCGCAGCACGTCCTGCAGCACGCCGCTCAAATACAGCACCTCCAGCGCCACCAGATGCAGCGCCGCGGCGGGCTGGCCGAGCAGGCTCCTGTCAAGGAAATGCGGCTGCAGTACGTTCCCGGCTGCGATGGGCCCGTCCGGGACAAGACGTGTGACGAGCCTGACCAGTACCCCCAAAAGCGGCACCCATAAGACCGTCATGGTGACGTTGAAGAGCGTGTGCGCGTTGGCGATCTGACGGGAAATGACCTCGACCTCCGGCCCCTTGGGAGAGAGGAACGCAATGAGCCGGGCGTAGGGCTTGACGAACCAGATGAACAGCAGGCACCCCGAAATGTTGAACACGCAGTGCGCCAGCGCCGTGCGCTTGGCGTCGCGGCTCTGGCCGATGCTGGCCAGCAGCGCCGTGATGGTGGTGCCGATGTTGTCGCCCAGCAGCACCGGGATGGCGCCCGCCAGCCCGATCACGCTGCTCACACCGTCCGGCCCTGCCTGCGCGGCAAAATTCTGCAATACCGCGATGGTCGCCGAGGAGGATTGCACGACCACCGTCATCACGGTGCCCAGCGCCACGCCGAGCACGGGCATATCCGCCACCCTGCCCAGCAGCCCGGTAAAGACGGGGCTCGATGCCAGCGGCTGCATCACACCGCCCATGATCTCGATGCCCTCAAACAGCAGCCCGAACGCAAACACCGTCTGCCCGACGGCCCGCGTTTTTTCGCCTCGGCCTGCAAAGTTGACAAGGAATCCCGCAAAAATGATGACATAAATGAAATCGCTGATTTTGAATGCCAGCAGCTGCGCCGTCATCGTGGTGCCGATGTTGGCGCCCAAAATGATGGAAATGGACTGCGGCAGGCTCATCAGCCCGGCGCTGACAAAGCCGATGGCCATCACCGTGGTGGCGGAGGAGGATTGCAGCACCGCCGTGACCAGCGCGCCGGCCAATACCCCCATCACGGGATTGCGCGTGAGCAGGCCGAGGATGGTTTTCATTTTTTCGCCGGCGGCCTTTTGCAGGCCCTCGCTCATCAGGTTCATGCCGTAAATGAACACCGCCAGCCCGCCGAACAGGCCGAACAGGATCTGCCATAGTTCACGGTTCATGCTTATCTGCCTCTTTTCCGTTTCTGTCGGCGGCGTCCGGCAGGGCGCGCAGCAGCCACAGTGTGCTGCCCAGCATCAGCAAGAGCCCCGCCGCCACAGCGGCCCCGGTATAAGCCTGCCCCGCCGCACCGCCGCCGGCAAAGACTGCCGCAGCCGCGCACATGCCGACCAGGCAGCCAAGATGCAGCAGCCCCACCGCCGCCGCGCGGCACACAGCTCCCGTTCGCTTTGGCTGACCCGCCATACCGTTCGCCTGCCTTTCGCCCCCATTATAAGGCTTTCGGCACGCGGGTTTCGACCATGCGCGCGTCAATTCGGCGTATAACTTTGGTAAAGCGCCAGCCATGCTCAAAAAGCGAAAAAAACGGCGAACAGACGGTAATTATATGCCCGGCTCGACGCTCGGGACGGCTTTTTTGTAAAAAATCCGCCGGAAAACGGTAAAATCCCCGCAAAGCAAACGCTTTGCGGGGCAGCGTGTCGAGGAACTCGACACGCTGCAAAAGAGGGGTTCGGCTACGCTGGCTGCGCCAGTCCGCCTGCACCCCTCTCTTGGACACACCCCGTCGCAAAAAACATCGTTCTCATGCCCAAGGGCGACTCGAACGACATTTTTTGCTCTAGCGGTATCGGCCCCGTCTGCGCATGTCAGCCGGGGCCGATGGATCAAGAAAACACCTTTTTCGACAGTCATCCCCGCAAAGCAAACGCTTTGCGGGGATGACGGGGGGACGGCGCCTCACACACCGGTCAGGTCGAACGGCGGGGTATATTCCGCCTGCGCGCTGCTCTTTTGCTGGGTGTAGCCGTCGGTCAGGCCCAGGCGCAGCGCCGCGTCCACGGCTTTGCGGTATTCATAGCTCGTCAGCCTGCGGCCAAGGCCATGCTCAGCCGCCTGGTAGAACGGCGTGAACTGGCGCATCAGGCTGAGCAGGAACGGCACGCCGGTCTCGCGGCGCAAGGTCGCCAGCGTTTCCAGCACGGCGACGGCGTCGTCGGCGTGGCCGGGCAGCACCAGCACCCGCACCACCACGCCGCGGCGCAGCATCGGCCCCTCCCACACCGGCGCGCCGGTCTGCGCGAGCATCTGCCGCAGCGCCGTCCTGGCCGCGGCGGGATAGTCGTCAGCGCCGGAAAGCGCCGCCGCCAGGGCGGGGGAGGCATACTTGAAGTCCGTCAGCCAGATGTCCGCGCAGCCGGCCAGCGCGCGCACCGTCTCGACGGTCTCATACCCGCCGGTGTTGTACACGACCGGCAGCGCGAGCCCCGCGGCGCGCGCGGCGTCCAGCGCCGGCAGCACCCACGGCAGCCACTGCGTGGCGGTGACAAGATTGATGTTGTACGCGCCGGCGGCCTGCAGCTCCAAAAAGATGTCCCGCAGGCGCGCGGTGTCGATGGCCTTGCCAACGCCCTGCTGGCTGATGGGGTAGTTCTGGCAGTAGCAGCAGCGCAGCCCGCAGCCGGTAAAAAACACCGTGCCGCTGCCGCCGGCATCCTCCGGCGCGCCGCTCAGGCAGGGCTCCTCCCAGTGGTGCAGAGCGGCGCGCGCGGTGAGCAGCGTATCGCCGGCGCCGCAAAAGCCGGTCTGCCCGGCCCGGCGGTCCGCCCCGCACCGCCGCGGGCACAGCGCGCAGTGCCGCGGGATCTCTGTGCCGTACACGTCCACCGCCCCCTGTCAGCATGAAGTTTATAAATAGTTTACCACAAACGGCGGATTTGTGCTATAATGGAGGCAGATCCCGCGCGAACAACAGATCATAAAGGAGTGTGCCGCCATGTCTACCCCCCACAACCGTGCCAACCCCGGCGATTTCGCCAAGACCGTTCTCATGCCCGGCGACCCGCTGCGCGCCAGGTTCATCGCCGAGACCTTTTTGGAGGCCCCGCGCCTTGTCACCGACGTGCGCGGCATGCTCGGCTACACCGGCACCTATGAGGGCCGCCCCGTCAGCGTGATGGGCAGCGGCATGGGCATGCCGTCCATCGGCATCTATTCCTATGAGCTGTTCAGCCAGTACGGGGTCGAGAGCATCATCCGTATCGGCTCCGCCGGCTCCTACACCCCCAAGGCGAAGATCTTTGACGTCGTGCTCGCCACCGGCGCCTATTCCGAGAGCAGCTACGCGTTCGTCCAGTCCGGCGATACCGCCGACATCCAGTACCCGAGCGAGGCTCTCAACGCCGCGCTGCGGCAAAGCGCCGCCAGGCAGGGCATCCCGATGCTCGAGGGCGTCATCCACTCGGGCGATGTGTTCTACCGCCAGCCCAGCGACGCGAAGCCCGCCTACTGGGAGGCGCTGCGCGACGAGAAAGGCTGCCTTGCCGTCGAGATGGAGAGCTTTGCGCTCTTCCACAACGCCAGGGTGCTCGGCAAAAACGCCGCCTGCCTGCTGACCATCTCGGACAGCTTCGTCTCGCCCGAGATCACCACCGCCGAGCAGCGCCAGACCAGCTTCACCGCCATGATGCGCGTGGCGCTGGGCGCCGTGCAGTGAGGGCGCCGCCATGACCGAACAGGAGATCACCGCCCTCATCCGCGCCGCCTTTGCGGCCCGCGGCTTTGCCTACGCGCCCTACTCGGATTTTAAAGTCGGGGCGGCGCTGCGCGCCATGAACGGGCGCGTGTACGGCGGCTGCAACATCGAGAACGCGGCCCTTGGCCCCACCAACTGCGCCGAGCGCACGGCGCTGTTCAAGGCCGTCAGCGAGGGCGTGCGCGAATTTGACGCCATCGCCATCGTCGGCAGCCTGGATGGCCGCAAAAATGAGCTCGTCACCGCGCCCTGCGGCATCTGCCGGCAGGCGCTGTATGAGTTCTGCGGCCCCACGCTCACCGTCATCCTTGCCAAGGCCGAGGACGATTACCTCGTCACCACCCTCGGCGCGCTGCTGCCCTATGGCTTCGGGCCGTCCAATCTGGATCCCGCGCAGAGCGCGCCGCAAGCATAAAGGAGCCTGCCTGCCCATGCACAGCCCCACCCTGCACAAACCCAAACGCCTGCCGCTGCTCCTGGCCGCGCTGGCGCTGCTCGCCGGCTGCGGCCAGGCGCAAAGCGACGCCGCCTCCAACGGCGAGGCTGCGGTGCCGCCCGCCCCGGTCGACGACAGCGTCTATGTGTTCACCGCCCCGGCGAACGATGCCGCCGCGGCCATGGTCAACGGCGGCGGCATGCCCATCGCGCTCGCCCTGCCGGCTGACGAGGCCGAAAGCGGACGCACGCTGGCCATCCGGCGCGGCATGCAGGCCTTTGCCGATACGTTTGGCTATACCCTGCAGGCCTACACCGCGGAGATGGAGGGCACGCAGGCCACGCAGGCGGCGCTCGAGGAGGCCTCGCAGTGCGGGGCCAGCGTGGTCGTCTGCGCCGGCGACGAGATGGCCGTGGCCCTGCACGAGATCGAGGAGCAGTACCCGACCGTGGGCTATCTGCTGCTGGACGCCGAGCCGCACAGCGAGGATTACAGCGATTATACCGTCACCCCCAACGTGCACAGCGTGCTGTTCCGCACCGAGCAGGCCGCGTATCTGGCCGGCTATGCAGCCGTCATGGAGGGGTATACCCGTCTGGGCTTTCTGGGCGGCGCCACCATGCCGGACATCGTGCGCTACTGCACCGGCTTTGTGCAGGGCGCCGAGGCAGCCGCCGCTCGGCAGGGCGTGCAGGTCACGGTCAAGACGTGGTACAGCGGCCTGCCCCATGCCACCGACGACCTGACCGCCCGCATGAGCGGCTGGTACACCGACGGCACCGAGCTCATCCTGGCCGCCGGCGGCGACCTGGAGCAGAGCTGCATCGCCGCCACCCAGAGCGCCGGCACGGGCCGCGTGATCGGTGTCGGCTGGGATCACGGCGTGCAGGGCTCGGCGCTGCTCACCTCGGCGGCCAACCGCTACAGCGCCGTCGTGCAGGCCAAGCTCTACGCCTTTTTTGCCGCCGGCGGCGCCTGGGGCGAGGACACCGCGGGCAGGATGCTGCGCGTCGGCGCGCTGGAGGAGGCCGTCGCCCTGCCCACGAGCGACTGGCGCTTTGCCGCGTTCGGCACCGACGCCTACGCCGCCCTGTACGACGGCCTGCGCACCGGCGCCGTGCAGGTGGAGGCATACTCCGACAGCGGGGATCTCCCGCCCACCGTGAACGTCACGGTGGAGCCGCAAAACTGACATCCTTGGCAGCACTTCTCCCGCCGATATGCCGTATCGGCGGGATTTGTTATGCTTTTGTAACGAGTTTTGTTGCATTTGTACATTGCAAATCGCTCCGCCGCCCGTTATAATTGTTATGTCCCTATATGGGGGACGACCACTATATCTATGTAAAAAAGGAGAAAAGACATGAAAAAGTACCTTTCTTTGGTGCTGGCCGCGGCGATGGCCCTGTCTCTGGCCGCCTGCGGCGGCAGCGGCTCCGCTGACAATGCGGGCGCCAACGCCAATTCCACGCCCGTGCAGGTCGGCGCGGACGGCGCCGATGCCGCGACCGGTACCGATGCCAAGGCCACCGATATCGCGATGGTGACCGATGTCGGCAACATCGACGACCAGTCCTTCAACCAGTTCACCTGGGTCGGCGTGCAGGAATACTGTGCCGAGAACGGCCTGAACGCCAACTACTACCGCCCCACCGAGGACTCTGACGCCGCCCGCATCGAGCAGATCGACAACGCTGTCGCCGACGGTGCCAAGATCATCGTCATGCCCGGCTTCCTGGTGGCCGCCGCCGTCACCGAGGGCCAGGCCAAATATCCCGATGTGCAGTTCGTCGCCATCGACGTCAGCCTGGGCGATATCCCCGAGCCCGCCGCCAACACCGCGCTGATCACCTATAAAGAGGAGCAGGTCGGCTATCTGGCCGGCTACGCCGCTGTGGCCGACGGCTACAAGGAGCTCGGCTTCCTGGGCGGCATCGACGTGCCCGCCGTCGTGCGTTACGGCTACGGCTTCCTGCAGGGCGCCGACGCGGCCGCGGCTGCCATGGGCGTGAACGACGTCAACGTCAAGTACTGGTACTCCCAGTCCTTCACCCCCACCGATGAGATCCAGACCAAGATGGACGGCTGGTATATGGAAGGCACGGAGGTCGTGTTCTCCTGCGGCGGCAGCATCGTCAACTCCTGCCTGCCGGCTGCTGACGCCAACGACGGCAAGGTCATCGGCGTCGACGTCGACCAGTCCGGCCTGAGCCCGCGCATCATCACCTCCGCGATGAAGGATCTGACCGGCTCCGTCAAGCGGGTGCTGGCCGACACCGTCGCCAACGATTGGAAGCTCAGCGAGACCTACAGCGGCAAGGAGACAAAGCTCGGCGCGGCCGAGGACGCCGTCGGCCTGGCGATGGGCTCCAGCCAGTTCGTGAACTTCACCTCCCACGTTTATGACGAGATGCTCGAGGCGCTGGCCAGCGGCGACCTGACGGTCGACGATACCTCCGATTCCTCCGTCCATCTCGAATTCAGCAACATCAACGTCGATTACCAGTAAGCAGCACCCCTGCGCCCCCGGCCCCGGCCGGGGGCGCTTTTACGTGGCAAAGCAACAAAAATTTTACAAACAGAGTACAATCTCTTGTGATTTTCTGCGCTTTCCGGTATAATGTTCTCAAATACCATGAACGGAAAGGAAGTGGAGCCATTGGCAGAAGATTTCGTCATCGAGATGCTGCACATCACCAAGGAATTCCCCGGCATCAAGGCCAACGACGACGTCACGCTGCAGCTGCGCCGCGGCGAGGTACACGCCCTGCTGGGCGAGAACGGCGCCGGCAAGTCCACCCTGATGAGCGTGCTGTTCGGCCTGTATCAGGCGGAGCAGGGCGTCATCAAAAAGGACGGCAAAGAGGTCGAGATCCGCGACCCCAACGACGCCAACCGCCTGGGCATCGGCATGGTGCACCAGCACTTCAAGCTGGTGGAATGCTTTACCGTGCTCGACAACATCATCCTCGGCGTGGAGGACACCCGCCACGGCATTTTGCAGCGGGCCGAGGCGCGCAAAAAGGTCATGGAGCTCTCGGAGCGGTACGGCCTGCGCGTCGACCCGGACGCGCTGGTCAGCGATATCTCGGTGGGCATGCAGCAGCGCGTCGAGATCCTCAAAATGCTCTACCGTGACAATGAGATCCTCATTTTCGACGAGCCGACCGCCGTGCTCACCCCGCAGGAGATCGACGAGCTGATGGGCATCATGCGCGGCTTCAAGGCCGAGGGCAAGAGCATCCTGTTCATCACCCACAAGCTGGGCGAGATCATGGCCGTGGCTGACCGCTGCACCGTGCTGCGCAAGGGCAAGGGCATCGGCACCGTGGATATCGCCGCCACCACCAAGGAGGAGCTCTCCCGCATGATGGTCGGGCGCGACGTGCAGTTCGCGGTCGACAAAAAGCCCTCGGAGCCCGGCGAGGTCGTGCTCAAGGTCGAGGGCCTGCGCGTGCCCAGCAAGCGCCACAAAAACGACGCCGTCAAGGGCGTCTCCTTTGAGGTGCGCGCGGGCGAGATCGTCTGCATGGCCGGCATCGAGGGCAACGGCCAGAGCGAGCTGGTCTTCGGCCTGACGGGGCTGGAAAAGCCGACAGCCGGCAAGGTCACGCTCAAGGGGCAGGATATCACGCAGGCCCCCATCCGCGAGCGCTCCAAGGCCGGCATGAGCCACATCCCCGAGGATCGCCACAAGCACGGCCTTGTGCTGGATTACACGCTGGCCGACAATCTCGTGCTGCAGCGCTACTGGCAGCCGGAGTTCCAGCGGGGCGGCATCATCAAGGCGGGCGCCGTGCGCACCTATGCCGAGCGCCTGATCGGGCAGTATGACGTGCGCAGCGGCCAGGGCGCCGATACCATCGCGCGCTCGATGTCCGGCGGCAACCAGCAGAAAGCCATCATCGCGCGCGAGATCGACAAGGACCCCGAGCTGCTCATCGCCGTGCAGCCCACGCGCGGGCTGGACGTCGGTGCCATCGAATACATCCACAGCCGGATCGTGGCCGAGCGGGACGCCGGCAAGGCCGTGCTGCTCATCAGCCTTGAGCTCGACGAGGTGATGAACCTCTCCGACCGCATCCTCGTCATGTATGAGGGCGAGATCGTCGGCGAGCTGGATCCCAAGGCCACCACCGTGCAGGAGCTCGGCCTGTACATGGCCGGCGGCAAACGGCAAGGGGAGGCACAGGCATGAAAGACAAAAAGACATCCTTCTGGAGCAGCCCGGCTGTAGCCGGCGTGCTGGCCAGCCTCATTTCCATCGTGGTCGGCCTGCTGCTGGGATTCCTGCTGCTGCTCATCCTCAACGCGGGCGCGGCGGTATCGGGCATGGGCACCATGCTCACGGCGGGCGTGCGCAACCTTGACCAGCTCGCCAAGGTGCTGTATCAGGCGGCGCCGCTGATGCTGTGCGGCCTCTCGGTCGGCTTCGCTTTCAAGACGGGCCTGTTCAACATCGGGGCCTCCGGGCAGTACACGATGGGCATGTTCTTCGCGCTTTTGTGCGGCATCCACTTCCAGATGCCCTGGTATGTGTGCCTGCTGGCCTCCATGCTGGGCGGCGCCATCTGGGGCGTGTTCCCGGGCCTGTTCAAGGCGCTGTTCAACGTCAACGAGGTCATCACCGCCATCATGTTCAACTGGATCGGCGTCTATTTCGTCAACCTGATGTGCGCCAACACCCCCGATATGCTGGCCGGCTCCTGGGGCGGCTCCAGCAACGACCGCACGGCGGCGCTCTCCGCCGCCAATCCCGGCGCGCTGCTGCCCAAGGCGGGGCTGGACAAGCTGTTCGCCGGCTCCACCTGGATCAACATCGGCATCTTCATCAGCATCCTGTTCGCCGTGCTCGTCTGGGTGATCCTGCAAAAGACCACGTTCGGCTATGAGCTCAAGGCCTGCGGCTTCAACCGCGACGCCTCGCAGTACGCAGGCATCAACGCCAAGCGCAGCATCGTGCTTTCGATGGTCATCGCCGGCGCGCTGTCGGGCCTTGGCGGCGGCATCAGCTATCTGGCCGGCACCGTGCAGTACGTCATGCTCAAAAACATCCTGGCGATGGGCTTCAACGGCATCCCGGTGGCGCTGCTCGCCAACTCCAACCCCATCGGCACCATCTTCAGCGCGCTGTTCATCAGCTACATCCAGACCGGCGGCTCCGCCATGCAGCCCACCTTCTCCGCCGAGACCATCAACATCGTCATCTCGGTCATCATCTATCTGTCGGCGTTCTCGCTGCTCATGCGCGGGGTCATCTCCCGCCTGCTGGCGCACCGCAATGAAAAAACGAAAGGGGGCGCCGCCAAATGACCATCCTGGCCAATGTTTTGAGCCTGACGGTGATCTTCGCCGTGCCGCTGCTGCTGGTAGCGCTGGGCGGCATGTTTTCCGAGCGCTCCGGCGTGATCAACATCGCGCTGGAGGGCATGATGATCATCGGCGCGCTTGCCGCCAGCTTCACGCTGCAGGCGTTTGACAAGTCCGGCTTCGGCGCCGGCGCGCCGCAGCTGGCCATGTTCGTCGCCATCCTCGTAGCGGGGCTCGTCGGCATGCTGTTCTCGCTGCTGCTGGGCTTCGCCGCCATCAACCTGAAAGCGGATCAGACCATCGGCGGCACGGCGCTCAACCAGTTCGCGCCCGCCTTTGCCGTCGTGCTCACCTGGGCCATCCAGGGCGAGGGCCTGACCACCATCCAGCTGCCCGGCTGGCTGCGCATCACGCGCGATACGCTGGGCCTGCCGGAGGCCAAAAACCCGCAGGGCTTTTTCAACATTTTGTTCTTCAAGTATTTCTACCTCACCACGGTGGTGGCCGTCGTGCTGTTCATCGCGTCCTATGTGGTGCTGTACAAAACCAAGTTCGGCCTGCGCCTGCGCGCCTGCGGCGAGCACCCGCAGGCGGCGGATTCCGTCGGCATCAACGTGTACAAAATGCGCTACGCCGGCGTGCTGATCTCCGGCTTCCTGGGCGGCATCGGCGGCATCGCCTACACGGTGGCGGCGGGCAGCGGCTTTACCTCCAACGTGGGCGGCTACGGCTTCCTCGCGCTGGCCGTGATGATCTTCGGCAACTGGAAGCCCTTCACCATCCTCGGCGCGTCCTTCTTCTTCGCGCTGTTCAAGGTGGTGGCGGCGTACAACTCCTCGCTGTCGTTCCTGCCCAAGTTCGAGGGCCTGCGCGAGGTGTCGAACCTGTACCAGATGCTGCCCTACGTTGTGACCATGCTCGTCCTCATCTTTACCTCCAAGCACTCTCAGGCCCCCAAGGCCGAGGGCATCCCCTACGACAAGGGCAGTCGCTGAGATCGCGCAACACCATCCAAAACACCGGGGCGGCTGCCTGCGCGGCTGCCCCGGTGCGGCCTTTTACAGGAGGACAACGCTATGCGTATGTATGATATCATCGCCAAAAAGCGCGACGGCGGCACACTGACGCGCGCGGAGCTGGAATTTGCCATCGGCGGCTACGTCGCGGGCGCCGTGCCGGACTACCAGATGAGCGCGCTGCTCATGGCCGTTTACCTGCGCGGCATGACCGACGACGAGACCGCCACCCTCACCGACGTCATGGCCCGCAGCGGCGATATGGTCGATCTTTCCGCCATCGGGGGCGTCAAGGCCGACAAGCACTCCACCGGCGGCGTGGGGGACAAGACCACCCTCGTCATCACGCCCATCGTGGCGGCGTGCGGCGTCAAGGTCGCCAAGATGAGCGGCCGCGGCCTCGGCCACACCGGCGGCACCATCGACAAGATGGAGGCCGTCCCCGGCACCCGCACCGAGATGACGCAGGAGCAGTTTTTCGAGCAGGTCAATGACATCGGGCTGGCTGTCATCGGCCAGAGCGGGCACATCGCCGTGGCCGACAAAAAGCTCTACGCCCTGCGGGACGTCACCGCCACCGTCGGCTGCCTGCCGCTCATCGCATCCTCCATCATGAGCAAAAAGCTCGCCGCCGGCTCCGACGCCATCCTGCTCGACGTCACGATGGGCAGCGGCGCGTTCATGCACACCTTGCCCGAAGCCATCGAGCTGGCCCGCCTGATGGTCGCCATCGGCACGGCGCACGGGCGCCGGGTAGCCGCCCTCATCACCGATATGGACAAGCCCCTCGGCCACAACATCGGCAACGCGCTCGAGGTGGCCGAGAGCATGGCGGTGCTCAAGAACGAGGGCCCGGCTGACCTGACCGAGGTCTGCCTGCAGCTGGCCGCCAACATGCTGGTGCTGGCCGGCAGGGGAGACATGGCTGCCTGCCGCGCCATGGCGCAGAGGACCCTCAAGGACGGCTCCGCGTTTGAAAAATGCTGCCGGATGTTTGCGGCGCAGGGCGGCGATGTCCGCACGCTGCAAAACACCGCCCTGCTGCCGCAGGCGCCGCACCGCTTTGAGCTCAGGGTCGGGCAAAGCGGCTACATCACCCAAAACGATGTCGAGCGCATCGGCTCGGCCAGCGTGCTGCTGGGCGCGGGCCGCCTGACCAAGGAGGACGCCATCGACCCCGCCGCCGGCATCGTGCTGCACAAAAAACTCGGCGACAGGGTCGAGGCGGGCGAGAGCCTTGCCACGTTCCATGCCGCCGACCCGGCGCTGTTCGCCGCCGCCGAGGAGACCTACCGCCAGGGCCTTGTCATCGGGCCCGAAAAGCCGAACGAGCCGCCGCTCGTCTACGCGCGCGTCAGCGCCGACGGCGTCGAGACATTCTGAGATCCACCCAAATACAAAAAAGGGGCCGCACACAGGCGGCCTCTCAGACTGTCGAAAAAGGTGTTTTCTGAATCCATCGGCCTCGGCTGACATGTGCAGACGAGGTCGATACCTCTAGAGCAAAAAATGCCGTTCGAGTCGCCTTTAGGCATGAGAACGACATTTTTTGCGACGGGGTATGTCCAAGAGAGGGGCGCAGGCGGACTGGCGCAGCCAGCGTAGCCGAGTCCCTCTTTTGCAGCGTGTCGAGTTTCTCGACACGCTGAGGGGCCGCACACAGGCGGCCCCTTTTTATGCGATGTCTCGTCTTTTCAGCCAGGCTCCCGCCGCCGCGCAGAACAAGAAGGTAAAGCCCGCGCAGGCGGCGGCAAAGGGCGGTGCCTGCCCGGCGAGCAGGTCATAGCCCTGGTTGGCGTTCATGCCCAGCACGAGCAGCCCGTACGGCCAGTACAGCCCCCATCCGTTGCTGACGAACAAAAATCCGACCACACCGCCCAGCAGCGCCAGCAAAACCGGGGGCGCAAAGCCGCGCCACAGCATCGAGAGCAGCAGCTGCAAGGCCAGCACCGGCACCGCCGCCACCGCCCCGCGCAGCGCCCACAGCAGGCAGGCGGCGGGCGGTACGCCCGGCAGCCCGGCCCACAGCTTGCCGCAGCCGAAAAACAGCAGCCACATCCACATTTGGGTGAACAGCGCCAGCTTGAACGTCGCCGCCAGCTTGGCCAGAACCAGACACAGCGGCGGCACCGGCATGCTCAAAACGAGCGTCCAGTTGTGCCCCAGGTGCTCCAGCCGCCAGAGCCACGCGGCGTAGATGGCCGCCATCGGCGCAAAAAAGAAAAGCGCATAGTACAGCGTGTGCTGGCCCCACAGCCCGTTCCAGTCCCGCGTCACGGTGGCGCTGTTGTAGCAAAAGCTGAACGTGCCGTACGCCGCCGAGAGCAGCGGTATGAGAAAAAACACCGCCCACACGCGGGCGCCGCGCAGCTTTGAATCCTCGGCGCGGATGCTGCGCCAGAGCGCTTTTAAAAACATCGCTCACACCTCCTTGCCGGCCACCGCATGGCGGCCCCACAGCGTCAGCAGCAGGCAAAGGCCCAGCGCCGCCGCCAGCAGCGCGTACTGCCGCGGCTGCGGCAGATAGACGGCCCGGCGCGCGGCGGCGTCCCACTCCATGCGCATGCCGGAAAGCGGCAAAAACCAGGTGAACGGCACGGCGTACAAAACCGGCGCGGCCATGCCGCCAATGTCCGCGAGCATCGCAAGGAAAAACCCGCACATGCTGCACCCAAGCCCCACGCCCAGCAGCACTACCGGGCTGCCAAAGCGCAGCTGCAGGAGCGTAAACGCCGCGAACAGCACCGCCTCCACCGCCATGCCGCCGGCAAGAAGCCATACCAGCTGGCCGACATCCAGTGCCTCGGTAAAGGCATAGAGGCGGCCCATCGCCAGCAGCCCAACGGCCTCAAGCCCCGCCAGAACGAGCAGATCAAAAAGCCCCAGCAGCGTCTTGGCGGCAAAGAAATCCCCCCGGCTTTGCAGCGTGAACAGCAGCTTTGCGGTGTTCGATCGGGTCTCCTCGTCCCACAGGCGGCTGCACAGCGCCGCCATGCCCACCGGCATCACCAGCCCGTGCACGATGGGCAGCGTATAAAAGATGGCGCTGTACCCGCAGGCCAGCTCCTGCAAGCTGTCCGGCGCGCCGCCCACGCCCATCAGCAGGGCCGTGCCGGCCACAAGCAGCAGCAACAGGCCGTCAAAGCGGCGGCGGGTCTTCCGCCATTCCGCACACAGAGAGCGCAGCATTTCACACCACCCCCGTTTCGCCGTCTGCTTTTGTCAGGGACAGGAAGATCTCCTCGAGGCTGCGGCTGCGGCAGCTCACGCCCACCACGCCGGCCCCGGCGGCGGCAAGGCTGCCCACGAGATCGGCCAAAAACGCTTCCTTGAGCGGCGGCAGCACCACCTCGCCGCGCTCCTCGCGCGCCAGGCCGGCGAGGCCGGCGCTCTTTAACACCGGCGCGGCCAGCGCCGGGTGCAGAAGGCGCAGCGCCACATCGCCGCGGCTGTGCTGTTGCAGGCCGGCCAGCGGCCCCTGATACAAAAGCCGCCCCTTGTTCAAAATGCCCACATGGTCGACGATCTGCTCCAGCTCGCTCAACAGATGGCTGGAGATGAGCACCGTGGCGCCGCAGCGGCGCGGCATCTCGGCCAGCAGCGCGCGCATCTCCTGGATGCCGGCGGGGTCAAGGCCGTTGGTCGGCTCGTCGAGGATGAGCAGCGTCGGCCAGCCCAGCAGCGCCATCGCGATGCCCAGCCGCTGCCGCATCCCCAAGGAAAACTGCCCCACCTTGCGCCGGGCGTCCGGCGTCAGGCGCACGATGTCCAGCACGCGGACGACGTCCTTCGCCTCGGCCCCCTTGAGCCCCGCGACGAGCTGTAGATTTTCCGCCGCCGTCAGGTGCGCATAATAGCTCGGGCTCTCGATCAGGCTGCCGGTGCGGCTCAGGATCTTCAGCCGGCTCTGCGGCGTCAGCTCCTCGTCCAGCAGGCGGATGCTGCCCGATGTCGGGTGGATAAGGCCCAGCAGCAGCTTCATCGTCGTCGTTTTGCCGGCCCCGTTCGGCCCGATAAATCCGTACACGCTGCCGTACGGCACGCACAGATCGAGCCCCTGCACAGCCGTGCGCGAGCCGTACGCCTTGCACAGGCCGGAGGTCATCACAACATTTTGCATCGGTATTGCCCCCTTTACAGCGCCCAGCATACATCGCCCGCCTTAACGGATGGCGGCCCGCGGGCTTAATTTTGGCTTAAATTCCCGCCCGGCGGCTGGTCAAGCGGGGCGCGGTGCGCTATAATCAGGGCAGAATGATCAAAAGGAGGGCCTTGCCCGTGCGCCGGATCCAGGACGCCCGCATCCTGCTTGTCGATGATAACCCCGATCTGCTCGCCCTTGTCGGCTCGGCGCTGCAAAACGCCGGGTATCAGCCTCCGTGCGCGGCGCAGAGCTGCGCCGCCGCCCGCCGCGCCTTTGCCGCCGCGGCGCCGGACTTTTTGGTGCTGGACGTAAACCTCCCGGACGGCGACGGCTTCACCCTCTTTCAGGAATTGCAGGCCCGGCGGGAGGTGCCGGCGCTGTTTCTCTCGGCCCGCGATGCCGACGCCGACCGCCTGTTCGGTCTGGGCCTTGGCGCCGACGATTACCTGACCAAGCCTTTCCTCACGCAGGAGCTTTTGCTGCGCATGGAGCACATTTTGCGCCGCGCCTACCGCGCCGAGCTCGCGCAGGGCGGCGCGCTGGCGCTGGGGCGGCGCAGCGTCAGCCTGGGGGATGCGCTCGTCACGGCGCCGGGAATGGAGCCCCTCACCCTCACCGCCACCGAGCGGGCGCTTTTGCAAAAGCTGGCCGACAACCGCGGCCACATCGTCACCTTTGACGCCCTGTGCGAGAGCGTTTGGGGCGACGGGTACTACGGCTACGAGAACGCGCTCAACGTCCACATCCGCCACCTGCGCGAAAAGCTGGAGGATGACCCCTCGCATCCCGTCTGGCTGCTCACGGTGCGGGGCCTTGGCTACAAGCTGGCGGGGGAGGCAAGGGCATGAAAACGCTGGGGCGCCTTGTACGGCGCTACATCACGGCGGCGGTGGGCATCACGCTGGGCATCCTGCTGCTCGCGTTCGTCACGATGGCCGGCTTCGTCCTCTGGTGGGACAGGTACTACGGCGAGCTCAACGCGTTCGCCCCGCACAGGATCGCGCAGCAGCTCGAGCTGCGGGACGGCATTCTGACGCTCGACGAGAGCGAGCACAGCGCCGGGGAATGGCTGGCCGGCTATGCCTGGGCGATGGTGCTGGACGACGACGGCAACGTGATCTGGCAGTACCGTCTGCCCGCGGCGCTCGACCACCGCTACACCGTCGCGCAGGCCGTCGTGTTCGCGCGGTGGTATCTTGACGACTGGCCCACCGTCAGCTATATCTGTGACTACGGCACGTTCGTCGTCGGCTACCCCAAGGGTGCGCTCGTGCGCTGGAACCTGTATATGGAGCGCCGCCTGTTCGACAGCGCCGTTGCCATCCTGCGCCCGCTGCTGGCGGCCGATCTTGCGCTGGTCGTGGCCATCTGCGTGCTCAGCGCATGGCGCATGCACAAAAACCTCAAAAATGTCGAGCAGGGGCTCGACTCGCTCGCCGCGGGCCGCCCCGCCGTGGTGGCGCAGACCGGCGCCACCGCCGAGCTGGCCGCCAAGCTCAACAAGACCGGCGAGCACCTGCGCCGCCAGAACGAGCTCATCGCCCGGCGCGATACCGCCCGCACCAACTGGATCGCCGGCGTCAGCCATGACATCCGCACCCCGCTCGCGCTCATCATGGGCTATGCCGAGCAGCTGCAAGGCGATGCCGCTCTGCCCGCGGAACAGCGCGCCAAGGCCGCCGCCATCGCGGCCCAGAGCCAGAAGATCAAATCCCTCGTCAGCGACCTCAACCTGACGAGCAAGCTGCAATACAACGCCCAGCCCCTGCGCCGGGAGTGCTGCGCGGCGGGCCCGCTTTTGCGCCGCGCCGTGGCGGATTTCTGCAACAGCGGCCTGGCGGAGCGCTGCGCCGTTGATTTTGACATCGACCCCGACGCCGACGCGGCAATGCTCAACGCCGACGCCGCGCTGCTGGCCCGCGCGTTCGAAAACATCCTCAACAACGCGGCGCGCCACAACCCCGACGGCTGCACCGTCACCGTGCGCGCCGCGCTGGCGGGGGCGGCGCTGCGCGTGACGTTCGCCGACGACGGCACCGGTTTTCCGCCCGCCGTGCTGGCGGCGCTCGGCACACAGGAAGCGGGACAGAGCGCCCCCGATGCCCCGCACATCCTCGGCCTGCACCTGGTCGGGCAGATCGCCGCCGCCCACGGCGGCAGCGCTGCCTTTTCGCAGGCTGCGCCGCACGGCGCCAAAGCGACCGTCACGCTGCCGTTGGCCGGGGCCGGGCCGGTCGATCAGAGTCAGGCGCGGCCGCTGCGTTAAAAAACCGCGGGCATCTGCTTTGTTCGGCAGACGGTTTTCCTGCAAAAACCATTATACGATACGCCCGAGCCAAAAGCGATACAGCGAAAGCGCACGATACAAGAGAGGTATAGACAGCTTGTGCCGCCTATACCCCTCTTTTGCAATTTGTCAAAACCGGCGGCGCTGCAGGCGCTTTACGTCCGCCCGGGCCTCCTTTTGGCCGGCATCCGCCGCCTTTTGGTACCAGGCAAGGGCCTGCTGTTTGTCCCGCCGGACGCCGCGCCCGTGCTCGTAGCAGGCGCCCAGCGCCCGCATGGCGCGCTCGCTGCCGGCCTCGGCGGCCTTTTGGTAGAGCGCGAACGCCGCGCCCGCGTCCTTTTTGACGCCGAGCCCGGCGGCGTAGCAGTCCGCCATCGCGCACTGCGCGGGGGGATAGCCCCCGTCGGCGGCCATGCGGTAATACCTCGCGGCGGCCTTGACGTCCGCGCCGACACCATGGCCGTTTTTCAGGCACTCGCCCACGAAATATTCCGCGCGCGCGTAGCCCTGTGCGGCTGCCTTGCGGAACCACCCGTAGGCGGCGCCGTTGTCCCGCCTGGTGCCGATGCCGTTATAGCAGCAGTACCCAAGGTTGCACTGCGCCTGCGCGAGGCCCTTTTCCGCCGCCTCACGGTAGAGCGCGACGGCCTTTTTCCTGTCCTGCCCGACGCCGATGCCGAACTCATAGCACAGCCCCAGGCCGCACATCCCATGCATGTCGCCGCGGTCGGCGGCCTGCTGGTAGAGCGCGGCAGCCCGGGCCGGATCTTTCCTGACGCCGATGCCCTGCTCGCAGCACTGCCCCAGCAGTGAGAGCGCGCGCGTGCTGCCGCCGTCGGCGGCCTTTTCCAGCCAGACCACGGCCTCGGCCTCGTCCTTTTCGACGCCGATCGCGTGCAGATAGCAGTACCCCAGGTTGCACTGGGCCTTGGCGTGCCCCTTTTCGGCCCCCTCGCGGTAGAGCGCGGCGGCCCTTTGCACATCGCGCGGCACGCCCGTGCCGATCTCATAGCAAAGCCCCAGCGCGCAGGCGGCCTCCGGGTAGCCGCGCTCGTACGCCTCGGTGTAGCAGCGGAACGCCTTGTCCGGGTCTTTTTGGGTGCCGTAGCCAAGCTCGCAGCATTCGCCGACGAAAAACAGCCCGCGCGGATAGCCCTGCTCCGCCGCCTGGCTGAACAGGCGGAACGCCTCGTCATTGTCCTCCTGCACGCCGATGCCGAGATAATAAAAGAACCCCAGATTGCACTGCGCGCGGGCGTTGCCCTGCCCGGCGGCCTCGCGGTACAGCGCGGCGGCGCGGGCCTTGTCCATCGGCACGCCGTGGCCGGTCTCATAGCACAGCCCCAGCGAGCAGGTCGCCCCCGGGTTGCCGGCCTCGCGCGCGGCGGCGTACCATTCGGCGGCCTTGCCGTAGTCCTTTTCCACGCCGGCGCCGCGCTCATAGCACTCGCCCAGCAGCGCCATGGCGCGCGGATAGCGCTGCCGGGCCGCCAGCTCGAACCAGTGCGCGGCATCCGCATCGCTCGGCGCCACGCCGATGCCGGTCAAATAGCAGTAGCCAAGGTTGCACTGGGCCGGCGCGTGCCCCTGCCCGGCGGCCTGGCGGTACAGCTCGACGGCGCGGGCCTTGTCCATCGGCACGCCGTCGCCGTACTCATAGCAAAGCCCCAGCGCGCAGCTGCCGCTCGGAAAGCCCGCCTCGTGCGCCTGCGCATAGTACCGGGCCGCCCGCGCGGTGTCCTGCGTGGTGCCATCGCCGCGCTCACAGCACTGCCCGGCCAAAAAGGCGGCGCGCCCGTCGCCCTCTCGCGCGCCCTCGGCGTACAGCTGCGCGGCCTTTTCAAGATCCCGCTCGACGCCGATGCCGTTCGCATAGCACACGCCCAGCGCGCAGGAGCCCTCGCCGGAATGCTGCTCGTGCGCGGCGCGGTAGCAGGCGGCGGCGCGCGCGGGGTCTCGCTGCGTGCCGTGGCCGTTCTCATAGCAGACGCCCAGCAGCACCTGCGCGCGGGGATATCCCTGCCGGGCCGCCAGCGTGAACAGCTCGACCGCGGCCTGCTGATCCTGCCCGGTGCCGATGCCGTGGAAGCAGCACACGCCCAGATTGCACTGTGCGCGGGCATAGCCAAGGTCGGCGGCCTCGCGGTACAGCTCGACGGCGCGCTCCTTGTCGGTGGGCACGCCGTCGCCGAACTCATAGCAAACGCCCAGCGCGCACAGCGAGGGCGGGAACGCCTCCTCGGCGTTCTCGGCGAGCAGCGCGGCGCCCTTGGCAAGGTCTTTTTCGGTGCCCTCGCCCTCAAGGTAACACAGCGCCAGCTCGTGCCGCGCCGCGATGTGCCCGCCCTCGGCGGCGCGCGCCAGCCACAAAAAGGCCGCCCGCGCATCCTTTGTCGTGCCGGAGCCGCCGCGGCAGCAAAGCGCCGTCTGGAACTGTGCCTCCAGGTCGCCGTCCTCGGCGCGCGCCAGCAGCGCGCGGTATGCCTCCCCCTTGCGGGCGGCGGTGCGCTCCAGCTGCCGGATGGCCTGCGGGTCTATGTAGATAACGGCATCCTGCCCGGCCTGTTCATCGTTCGGCATCGTCCGCCCCCTCCTTTTTGTCCAGGCTGTACGGTATCAGCATACCACACCGCGCCCCGAAAAGCTACCCAAAAAACCGCCGGGCGGCGGCTTGGCGGCAACCCGGCGGCAAGAGGCGGCAAGAGGCGGAGTGCGCTGTCAGCCCATCAGCCCGCACACCAGCTGCGCATAGGCCACCGGATCCTCGAGCGGCAGCCCGGCGATGAGCAGCGCCTGGTCGTAGAGCAGCTCGGCATAGCGGGCCACCTTGTCGGCATCGCCGGCAGCGTGCGCGGCCTTGAGCGCCTCGAACACGGCATGCCCGGGGTTGAGCTCAAGGATCTTGGTGCTCTCGACATTCTCGCCCGTGGGCATCTTGCGCAGTACCTTTTCCATCTCCATCGACAACCCGCCCTCGCTCGAAAGCGAGACCGGATGCGCCTGCAGGGTGGGATTGGCCCGAACCTCCTTCACCTTGCCGGAAAGCGCGGTCTTGACAGCCTCGAACAGCTCCCTGTTCTCGGTATCGGCGGCCTCGGCGGCTTTCTTTTCCTCCTCGGTCTCAAGGCCCAGGTCGCCGCCGTTGATGTTCTTGAATTCCTTGTCCTTATAGTCCCGCATCATCTGCAGGCAGAACTCGTCCACATCCTCGCTGCACAGCAAAAGGTCATATCCCTTGCTGCGCACGAGCTCGGCGTTGGGCAGCTTGGCCAGACGCTCCACCTCGTCGCCGGCGGCAAAATAGATGGCTTTCTGGCCCTCGGGCATCTTTTCGATGTACTCGTCCAGCGTGACGAGCTTGCCCTCCTTGTCGCTGTAGAACATCAGCAGCTCCGCCAGCAGATCCTTGTGCATGCCGTAGTCGCCGTACACGCCGAACTTGAGCTGCCGGCCAAACGCCTTCCAGAAGGTCTCGTACTTCTCGCGGTCGTTTTTGAGCATGGCGCGCAGCTCGTTTTTGATCTTGCGCTCAAGGCTCTCGCGCATGAGCTTGACCTGATTGTCCTTTTGCAGCGTCTCGCGGCTGATGTTGAGGCTGACATCCTCGCTGTCCACCACGCCCTTGATGAAGCTGAAATAGTCCGGCAGCAGGTCGGCGCATTTCTCCATGATCATCACGCCGGAGGCGTACAGCGCCAGGCCCTTCTCGTACTCCTTGGTGTAGTAATCATACGGCGTGCGCCCGGGCACGAACAGCAGCGCCGTGTAGGTCGCCGTGCCCTCGGTGCGGCTGGTGATCACGCGCAGGGGGTCGGTATAATCCATGAACTTGGATTTGTAGTATTCGTTGTAGTCCTCGTCCTTGACCTCGCTCTTGGGGCGCTTCCAGATGGGCACCATGCTGTTGAGGGTCTCGAGCTCGGTGTAGCTCTCATACTCCGGCTTATAGTCGTCGCCGGCGTCCTCGGGCTTGGGCTTCTGGCGGCTCTTTTCGCGGTACATCGTGATGGGATAGTGGATGTAATCGCTGTATTTTTTGACAAGGTCGCTCAGCGTGTATTCATCGAGATACTCGCCGTATTTTTCGGTATCGGTGTCGTCCTTGAGCACCAGGAGCACCTCGGTGCCGCAGGTGTCGCGCTCGGCGGGGGAGAGGGTGTACCCCTCCACGCCCCGGCTCGACCACTGCCACGCCTCGTCGGCGCCGGCGGCGCGGGAGATGACCGTGACCTGCTTGGCCACCATGAACGCCGAGTAGAAGCCGACGCCGAACTGGCCGATGATGTCGATGTTGTCGCTGGGGTTCTCGGTCTTGAAATCCAGCGAGCCCGAGCGCGCGATGGTGCCAAGGTTTTTCTCAAGCTCCTCCTTCGTCATGCCGATGCCGTTGTCCGACACGGTCAGCGTGCGGTTTTCCCGGTCGGCGGTGAGATGGATGGCCAGCTCCTCCTTTTTGACGCCCAGCGAGGTGTCCGTCAGGCTCTTGAAATAGAGCTTGTCGCACGCGTCGGAGGCGTTCGAGATGAGCTCGCGCAGAAAGATCTCGCGGTTGGTGTAGATGGAATTGATCATCAAATCGAGCAATTTTTTGCTCTCGGCCTTGAACTGACGCATTGCCATGGGTGTGTGACCTCTTTTTATCAAAAATTAGCACTCGCGTGCTTTAAGTGCTAAATACTACTATAGCACGCTTTGGTGCCGTCTGCAAGCCCTTTCATAAAAAATTCAAAAAGGGGCTGACAAAACGGCGCTTTTGCGGTATGATTTTTGCAAACGGAAGGGGGGCGACGCCGGTGCCGACGAGCAAGGGCGAGCTTGCCTACAGTCTTTTTTTTGCGGGGCACAACTGCGCGCAGTGCGTGGCGATGGCCTTTGCGCCGGAGATGGGCATGAGCGCGGAGCGCGCCGCGCAGCTTTCCGCCGGCTTCGGCGGCGGGTTTGGCCGCCTGCGGGAGGTCTGCGGCGCCTTTTCCGGCGCGGTGCTCGTGCTGGGCGCGCTCTATGGCAGCGCCGACCCCGCGCAGAAGACCGCGCTGTACACCGCGGTGCAGGCGCTGGCCGCGCAGTACGCCGCCCAAAGCGGCAAAGAGACCATCATCTGCCGCGAGCTGCTGGGCCTGCAAAAGGGCGAGAACGCCGGCCCCGCCGCCACCCCGCGCACGCCGGGATTCTACCAAAAACGCCCCTGCCCGGCGCTCATCCGCGCCGCCGCCGAGCTGGTGGAAAACTACATCGCCGAACATCCCCTGCCGGAGGAACACGCATGAAGCTCTTTTTCTACACCCTGCGC
>CANRBN010000001.1 GCA_947628865.1 uncultured Gemmiger sp. | reverse complement strand
AGCTCACCTGGGAGAGCGCTTGAATGGCATTCAAGAGGTAAGGGGTTCGATCCCCCTCATCTCCACCAACGAAAAGAGCCAGCCAAAACGGCTGGCTCTTTTCGTTATGCCGTTAAATTTTACGCGCGTTCTCTCGGCAGTGTTTTGCCAGCTACAGCGTGCAGCATGGCTTTTCACCCATAAAAACGGTGCCTGTTTGGTTCAGCGTATGGAACAAGCGGTTTTGTAAGTAATATTTGGTTCGTAACTGCGTTATTTTTGCACCGAAAGTCCATATGTAATGTGAAATTAGTGTTGTGCATAACGTAAAATTGTAAGCTATGATTTTATGTGGAATAGCGGAAAGGATGCTTGATTTTTTCGAGCCAAAGCGGAGCTGGCAAAAAACTGAAGCGTTTTAAAAGGTTTACTGACGCTAACATCACTTTGCCTGTCTTTCACTTCAAACACAGCAATGAAACTCTCCGCCATCGCCCCAGTCCCACTGCCCATTCATGCCGCAGGCGACCGCACCGGCCTCAAACTGGCGCTTGGCGATGCCGAGGTCATTGTACACAAGGTCGTTCGCCTTCTTCCACAGGCGGGCCGATACCTGGCCGTTCTTATAGACAATGTTGACCGGCTGCTGGTTGACCGCCGAGGGGCCCAGCCGAATCGCGGTCACGCCCTTTTGCACCCATTCGGGCAGGGAAGAGAAGGGTACATCACTTTCCACAAACGCTTCCAGCGCGCGATCCCTGGCCCGGATGCTTGCGCGGATCAGCTTTTGTTTGGCCGGAATCTTTTGCGCGGCATAGCCGATGGGGATGACGTCCCACAGCTTTTCCCCATCGCCAATCGTGACCGCAACAGAGGCACGGTCGAACGTGCCGGCCACCCAGCAGGTACCAAGGCCCAGCCGTGTGGCATAGAGAACCAAGTCCTGCCCATAATAACCGACCTTTTCAGCAGACAAAGGGTCATCGCCGCCGACCAACGCCGCGCAGACCGAAACCGTGCCGCTGAACATTGCCCCTGACAGCTTGACAGCCGCTTCTCCGGCGGGCGCCGTGAAGAGCTGGAACGGCAGCCCCGATGCTTTCCGAAGTTCCTCTACATACGAGCGCAGCTTCTGTAGCGTCGCTTCATCAAGGGGCTGTGCTGCATAGGCGCGGCAGGATATGCGTTTTTCTACGGCTTCCCATTCTGTCATATTAGGAACCCTCCTTTATATATGGTATCGGTCATAAAGAAGCGGGAGACACCCGCGTCAGGTTTACTTTCAACTGTCCATGCCCAGCTGCACGACCGTCATCTCATGCCCGGTATGCGGCACAAAGATCTCGAACACATCCTTTGTCCGCGTCCATAGGCGGGAGATGTTGATGCAGAACCGCTGCCATTATAACATCTCATCGTTCATCCGGCAAGCCAACGAGCGGCGAAATGAACGATGAATGGCAGCGCTTTCGTCCTTTGGTATCTGCTCCAAGCGTCGATTCTGACACTTTAGTGCGAAAAAGACGCGTGATCGATGAAACTTTTGGTAAAATCCACGTTATCTTGTGGCATTTGATACCAATAGTCACAAAATTTTGCTTTCCCTCTTGCATGGGTGGGGCAAATGTGTTATGATGTACAGGATATATCGAGCGTTTAGTGTCCTTGAATGAGCTAAGCTTTGCGCAAATAATGCGAATTCTGTGCACAAACCCGCGCTGCGCCGTGATTTGGCCGCCGTGCCTTTGTGCAGGCAGTGGGAATATCGAAGTTGGGGGAAACTATGGAAAACCTTGAATTGCAGCAGCAGCAACAGCTGGACGAGCAGGAGATCGACCTGCTGGAAGTGTTCCATGTATTGTGGAACAAGGTCTGGCTGCTGGCGGCGACCACGGTGGCCGGCATTGCAGCGGCGGCCATCGTCACACTGCTCTTCATCACGCCGCAGTATGAGGCGACCTCCATCATCTACATACTTTCCAAGACGACCAGCATCACCTCGCTGGCGGATCTGCAGATCGGCAGCCAGCTGGCCGCTGACTTCCAGATCATCGCCACCACGCGCGAGGTCGTCGAGGTCGTCATGGGGCAGTACGGCATCACCGACCCGTATGAGGACTTCGTCAAGACCATCGAGGTCACGAACCCCAGCGATTCCCACATGCTGCAGATCACGGTCACAAATCCTGACCCTGACCTGGCCGCCCAGCTCAGCAATGCGTTGGCCGACCAGATGAAGCTGCAGATCGCCGAGGTCATGAGCACCGATACGCCCTCCACGGTACAGCGGGCGGTCGTTCCCGAAGCCCCCAGCAGCCCGAGCCTGCTGCTCAACTGCGCGGTCTGCGCGCTGCTGTTCTTTGCCTTGACCGCCGGCATTATCCTGGTACAGCACTTTATGGACGATACCATCAAGGATGAGGACGACGTCCAGCGGTATCTCGGCGTCACCACGCTGGCGGCGCTCCCGATGGAGCACGTCAAGGCGGCCAAGTCAAGCTCCGGCGGCAAAAAGAAGAAATAAGCAGTTCGCCGGCACCGCGCGTTCGACCGTCATGCAAGGAGGGAAAAGGACTCTTTGAAAGGCGCAAGAAAGATCGTCTATTATGGCAGTCTTGTCGTGATCGCAGTTACAGCCTGCTTTCTCATCCATTACTTCTATACCACCGCGCACGAGGCGGATGTCTATAAGGAGCTGCAGGCGACTGCCGAGCCCACCGCCACGCCGGCGCCCACACAGGCCCCGACCGCGGAGCCGACCCCCACGCCCGAGCCGCATCTCTGCCCCGTCGATTTTGAACAGGCCTGGCAGGAATGCGCCGATATCTACGGCTGGATCGAGATACCGGGGCTGGATATCTCCTATCCCGTGGTGCAGCACCCGGACAATGACGCCTTTTATCTTCGGCACGATATCACGGGCGCGTACAACCGCCACGGCGCCATCTACAGCGAGCCCTCTGTCAATGCCGGTGATTTTTCCGACTATCACACCATCCTCTACGGTCACAACTATGAGGATGGCACCCTCTTCAGCAATCTGACCCAGTACCGCGATACCGCGGTGCTGGAGGCGAACCCCGACATCTTCGTCTACACGCCGGAAGAGGAGCTGCGTTACCGTATCTTTGCCGCGATCACCTACAGTAACGCCTATATACCTTATTATTATGATGACTCCGCGCCGGAAAACCGGCAGGCGTTCCTGGATTCACTGCCCTCGACCGTGCGCGACCTCAACAACCACATCGTTGAGGATGTGCCGGTCACGAAGGACGACAAGATCCTCATCCTCTCCACCTGTACCGGAAATTCGGACAGCGTGATCCACCGCTATCTCATCATAGGGGTCCTGCAGGAGGAAAGCGCATGGGATCAGCAGGCTGTGGTCGGATGAGAACGCCCGCGATGAAGGTGCTTCCGCTTTTGGCTGCGGCGCTGCTGCTGGCGGGTCTTTGCGCCGGCTGCGGGTCTGCTCCCGCGTCAGGTGCGGCTGCGCCGGCGGATTCGGAACCCGCTGTCAGCCTGCCGCCGGCGGATGATAACGCCGACTGGCAGAGCACCATCACGTTCAACGGCGTAAACTACCGCCGCCGGCGCGATCTGAAGACCGTGCTCTTCCTCGGCGTGGACAACGCCAATCTCACCGAGAGCGTGGGCGAGATCGCGGGCAACAACGGACGCGCGGATGCCATCATGCTGTTCCTGCTCGACACGGGCACCAAAACCATGCAGACGCTTGCCATCTCCCGTGACACCATCACGGACGTGGATGTTTACCGCGGCAACGGGGACTACGCCTATACGGGTCCGATGCACATCACGCTCCAATACATTTATGGTGACAGTGACCGCCGCAGCTGCTTTTTGATGGAACGCACGGTATCGCGCCTTTTGTACAACGTGCCCATCACCGGCAGCCTCGCGCTCAAGATGGACGGCATCCCGCTCATCGTCGAGGAGCTCGGCGGCATCACGCTCACATTCCCGGAGGATTATTCCTACATCGACCCGGCGTATGTTTCCGGCGCGCAGGTCACACTGGACGGCCCCGCGACGGAAAAGTTCGTCCGCTCAAGAGATATCACCGTTACCGGCTCGGCAGAGCAGCGCCTTGCGCGCGAGACATGGTTCATGCACGAGCTGTTTTCCCAACTGAAAGCCAAGGGCGGCATGGCCGAAACGCTGCAGCATATGCTGACTGTGGCCGGGGATTCCATCGAGACCAATCTCGACGCCGAAACGCTCCAGATGTTGGCGGAATATGACCTGCAGGAGGAGACCCTCAAGGTGCCCGGGGCCACCGTGGCCGGTGCTGTACATGACGAGTATCATGTGGACGAGGAAGCGCTCCAGCAGATGATCATCGAGCTCTTTTACGAGCCCGAGACCGCCGCCCCTTGAATGGTGTATTCACTCGCGCGAAAGCGCGTTTGAATAAATTTTGGAAGAAAGGAGGTACACTCCAATGAAAAAGGTTCTCTCAATGGTGCTGGCTCTGATGCTCACCACTTGCCTGGCTGTCCCCGCTTTTGCCGCGGGCCCCAGCTCGACGGATCAGCTCGAGGGGCCCGATAACGTCACGATTAAGGAAGTGGCGGATACGGCTGTCACCGAGACGGTTCAGTCTGTTGCGAAAGCGACGGAGGTCTTGACTACTCTTGGCAAGATCGACACCGCCAAGCAGGAGGTCGTCAACGTCATCGTTCAGGACATTGAGCCGATCGGCAATCCCGATGGTTCCTACACTTTCACGGTTTCCGGTGTTGCGGCCAATGACACTGTCATCGTGCTGCACTGGACTGGCAGTGCTTGGGAATTCATCGGCCAGGGCACTGGCTCTAAAGTCACTTTTAGCGCTGATGCTTTCTCGCCGTTCGCCTTCATCGTCGTGAAGGGCAAGACCGACGATACGCCGGCCACCAACCCGCCCAGCACCACCCCGACCGCGCCCCAGACTGGCGCCCCCATGGCTGTGCCGTTCGTCGGCATCTCCGTGATCGCGTTGGCCAGCATCGTGGCTGTCAAGGCGCGCAAAAAGGAAATGTAACACATTCCCCTAAGTCAAGGGGACCCCGCCCCAAAAGCGGGGCCCCTTTGGCGAAGGGAGAAACGGGAGGAGCAGGGCATGACAAGGCTGGCGGATATCCACTGCCATATCCTGCCCTACGTGGACGATGGTGCCGAACATCTGGAAGAGATGGAACAGCTGCTCAATGAGCAGACGCGGCAGGGCATCAGCGTCGTATGTGCGACGCCGCACCTGCGCCACGGGATGTTCGAGTCCGGCAACGAAGAAGTCAAGCATCAATTTGAGCGGGCACGGGATTACATCCGCACGCAAAAGCTGCCCATCTACCTGTGCCTGAGCCGGGAATATTACTGTGATTCCCATTTTATGAGTTTGCTCGAGCAGGGCGAGCTACTGCCGCTGGGCAGGGGAAAGACCCTTTTGGTCGAGTTTTCAGGCCGTCACACGCTGGATATCATCTGCCACCGCCTGCAAAAGGTCATCGCGGCAGGGTATCAGCCGCTGGTCGCGCATGTCGAGCGCTATCCCGCCGTGCGCACGGGCATCGACGCGGTGCGCCGCCTGCGGGAGCTGGGCGCCATGATCCAGGTCAACGCCGGCAGCCTGCTGGGCCGCGAGGGTCTGCGCCAACAGTTGTTTTGCTGGGAGCTTGCAAAGCATGATTTGATCCATGTGGTGGCTTCCGATGCGCATGGGCCGGAGTATCGGCCTGTGGAGCTGGGCCTGTGTGCCCATAAGATCGAAAATAAATTGGGGGATGCCTACGCCCAAAGGGTGTTGTGGGACAACCCGTTTTCAATATTAGCGTTGGGATAAAGGAGCGGGAATTTTTGGAACACGTCGAATTGGAAATGCGGGAGCTGCCTTACGAGATCAATGAGGAGCTCAAGCTGCTGCGCGCCAACCTGCAGTTCTGCGGCACGGAAAAGAAAGTCATCTGCCTGACCAGCTGCATGGCCGGCGAGGGCAAAAGCACCGTCGCGCTCAACCTGTGCCGCTCGCTGCGCGAGCAGCGCAAAAAGGTGCTGCTCATCGATGCCGACCTGCGCAAATCCGTTTTGCGGCGGAAAGTCGTTTCCGGCCAGATCACATATGGGCTTTCGCACTATCTCTCCGGCCAGTGCAACGCGGAGGACATCATCTACCGCACGACGCCGGACGGCCTGACGGTGATCTTTGCCGGCACGGTGCCGCCGAACCCCTCCGAGCTGCTGGGCGGCGAGCGCATGGAAAAGGTCATTGCCGCCGCGCGCGACAGCTTTGATTATGTCATCATCGACACCGCGCCGCTGGGCATGGTCGTCGACGCGGCGATGGTCGTGCAGTACTGTGATGGCGCCGCCGTCGTCATTGAGGCGAACGAGGTCAGCTACCGCGCTGCGCAGGACGTGGTGCAAAAGCTCAAAAATGCAAATTGCCCGGTGCTCGGCGTCATCCTCAACAAGGTCGACCGCCGCCATTCGGGCAAGTATTACGGCAAGTATTACGGCAAGTATTACGGCAAAAAATACGGCGAGCAGTATTGAACCGGCGCCGCCGCGGCGCTCACACCGCGGTCACTCTTCATCCAGCTCGGCCAAAAATGCTTGAATACCGTCCAAAGCGGGCTGCTCATTGGCAGCCTGCTTTTTTTTCGGCGGCGGCAAGCTGCCGGCGCAGGCTGTCGACATACTTTTGCGAACGCTTTTGGGCGCGTTCAGTCCATGAGATCTCCAAAGCTCAGCTGCCCATCCTCGGCAGTTCTTTCGAGCAGCGGCGGGGCATCCGCCAGCAGCTTGAGCGCGGCGGCGCTGTCGGTCAGCCAGGGGCGCACATCCTCGCGCCGCAGGATCAGCGGCATGCGGTCGTGTATGCCGTGTACGCTTGGATTGGGCGCCGTGGTCAGCACGACAAAGTGCCGCCCGTCGTCCTGTACGTCATAGATACCGGCCAGATACAGCGCCTGCCCGGGCCTTGTAAAGCGGTACTTGTGCCTGCCGGCGTCCCATTCATAGTAGGCCGAGGCCGGCACGGCACAGCGCCGCGCGAGGATATCGCGCCGGAACATCGGCTTTGTGGCCACCGTCTCGGCGCGGGCGTTGATGATGGTCTTGCCGTACCGCCGCATGCCCCATTTTTGCATCTCGACCGCGATCTGTCCGCCGCGCGCCGTCAGCACCGGGGCGGTCTGCGTCGGGCAGATATCGCCGGTCGGCGGCCCGCCCTGCGGGCTCTGCCCTGCGCGGCGCGCGATGCCCGCAAGCGCCGGGCAGGCCTGCACGCTGAACTGGTATCTTCCGCACATCGCTGCCGCCTCCCGTCTTCAGGCGTGTTCCGCCTCGATCTTTTCCTCCACGAACCATCTTGCCCCGATGACGCTGCTGGCATCATCCTCGAGCACCTCATGGTAAACATTGCCGATGCCGCCCTGCGCAAAGGCGCAGGTGTAGCAGGTGCCGGTGCCGCCGACCTTTGCGTGCTGCCGGTTGACGGTGCGCAGCACCGCCGTGACCGGGTACTGCTCGCCGTTCGGCCAGTGGATGATGCGCGGCGTCTCGACGCCGGCGGCGTCGGTATAGCTTTCCACCGCTACATACAGCTTGCGCCGTTTCATGCTCAAAGCCCCTCCATCTGCCCAAAATAGCCGTGCGGATGCACGACGTTGTCATGCCTGGCGTCCAGCCTTGCCAGCTCCGGGCGCGTCCACACCTTGGCCCGCTGTACGATGGAAAACCCGTACCGCCGGCGCAGATCGTCGATGGCACCGTCCAAACGCATGAGCTCCTCCTGCCGGTTGGCGTCGATGTCCAGCCGCAGCTGGACGGGCTCATCGCTCCAGACAAGGTCGAAGCCGCGCACGCCCAGGCTGCGCAGGCCCTTGCTCCAATGGTAGTGGCACCGGAACAGCGCACACGCCGCGGCGGTGAGCTCCTCGGTGATGTTCGTGGGCATCGGCAGCACGGTCTGGCGTGAAAACCAGGAAAGTGAAGCGTCCCGCACCGAGATCTCGATACCGCGGCATTTGCAGCCGAGCTCCCGCAGCCGCGCGCCGACGCTCTCACAGAGCAGCATGAACACCACCCAGGCGTCGGTGTCCTCGGTCAGGTCACGCGGCGTCGTCCAGGAGTTTCCCACGCTCTTGACGGGCGCGCGGTCGCCGACCTGGCAGATGTGCTCATCGTCATAGCCGTTGGCAAACCGGTGGACGACCAGCCCCATCTTGCCGAGCTTGCGCTGCAGGCGCGCGGGGTCACAGGTGGCCAGGTCGCCGATGGTGTAGATGCCCATCTCGTTGAGCTTCCGGGTGGTGGCGCGGCCCACATACAAAAGATCCGAGACCGGCAGGGGAAAGACCCGCTCACGGTAGTTGGCGCGGTCAAACACGGTGATGGCATCGGGTTTTTTGTAATCGGAGCCGAGCTTGGCATAGACCTTGGAGAAAGAGAGCCCGATGCTGCATGTGATGCCAAGCTCCCGCTTGAAAGCGTCGCTGATGGCCTGCACGATGCGCAAGGGCTCGCCGCCGCAGGCGGGGCAGCCGCGCAGGCCGAGCCACGCCTCGTCCAGGCCGAACGGCTCCACGCGGTCGGTGTAGCGGTAAAAGATATCGCGCGTATAGCGGCTGTAGCGCATATACAGGCGCAGGTCGGCCCGCACAAGGATGAGCTCCGGGCAAAGAGCCTTTGCCTCCCAGATGGCCATGGCCGTCTTGACGCCCTTGCGCTTGGCGGGGTAGCTGGCGGTCAGGATGATGCCGTGGCGGTTGGCCGGGTCACCGCAGACAGCGATGGCCTTGCCGAGCAGCTCGGGGTGCTCGGCCATTTCCACACTGGCATAAAAGCAGTTCGCGTCCACATGGGCGATGCAGGTCTCCATAACGGCCACCGGAACAGGAGAGGAGGGCTTGGATCGGATAACAACCATAGGTTGTTATACCCATTATAGCACCCGCTTTTTGCCAATGCAAGCCCCCAAATATGGGGAAGTCCCGCCTATGGGACACAAAAAGAGCAAAAAATAAAAGAGCCGCCCCACGCACGGAGCAGGCCCTTTGCAAAAAGCGGCGGCGCTTTACGCCCCGCCCGGCAGGAAAAAGTGCCTGAACGCCAGGATCACGCCGGACAGGCAGCCCGTCATCAGCAGGATGGCCAGCGCGTTGCCGACAAAGATGGCCAAGGCGCTGCGGCGCTTATCCAGCCGCATCGTGTTGGCGAACAGCGCGCCCAGCCAGCAGCCAAGGCCGGTAAAGGGCACCGCGATCATCACGAGCAGCGCCCAGCAGCCATAGCGCCGCACATAGCGGCGAACGGTCTTCGGCAGTTTTTCGAAGATCTGCAGCGGCAGCTTCGGGTCGCGCCGTCCGTACAAAAGGAACGGCACCGGCGTGTAGGAGCCGGCGATGCACAGCACGTTGGACAGCGGCAGCGGCAGCCCAAGCACACGGGCCAGCACAACAGCGCCCTTGCCCTCGATCAGGGGCAGGGCCGCCGTCAGGTAAACCACGATGGAATGCCATATCGCCGTCACCAAAGCACCCCCAGCACAAGATGTTGTGTATCATTTATACCACAGATCCCTCCGGATGTAAAGTCCCGCGACGGCACGGCGGAGCTTTTTGCCTGCCGGTTGCAGGCGAACCGGAACGATGCTATAATACCGTTGTACCCGGGCGCTTTGCGCCCCTTTGCCTCAAGAAAGGATGGATGCAGAATGGACGTTTTTGCCGCTCTTGAAAGCCGCAGCTCCACGCGCGGCTATACCGCGCAGCCGTTGATGCGCGAACAGCTCACGGCCCTTGTGCGCGCCGGCTTGCAGGCGCCGACCGCCACCAACCGCCAGGAGATCCATATCACGGTGCTGGACGGGAAAGATCCCATCCTCGCCGAGATCGAGGCGGAAAAGAACAAAGCGCTGGACGCGCCGCCCGCCCACAATTTTTATTATGAGGCGCCGACCGTTCTCATTTTGAGCGGCGAGACGGATTTCCGCTGGACGGCGGTGGACGCCGGCATCGCGGTCGAAAACATCGCCCTTGCCGCCGAGGGGCTGGGGCTGGGCAGCGTGATCATCGGCTGCATCAAAAACGCCATGCTGGGCGAAAAGCAGGCCTGTTTTGCCAAGGCGCTCCGCTTCCCGGCGGGGTATTCGTTCCAGATCGCCATCGCCGTCGGCAGAAAGGCGGTGCAAAAGCAGCCGCACACCTGGGACGAGGCCGCCGCCGTGACCTGGCTGTGCGCCGAAGCGTAAAGGATGGCAGAGATGGAGCTTCCGTTTTCCCATGATCTTGCCGGTCATGCGGTGCCGCTCTATGCGCCGGGCGGCTGGGGCTTTGTGACCGAGCGCGAGCGCGCCGCATTCCCGGCGCTGCAAACGCCGGAGCTCAACAACGCTTTCGCGCCCGCCTGGTGGTACGGCGACGACGTTTTGAGCGAGCTTTCCGCCGACGGACACGGCGTTTCGGTACACCCCTCCGCCGCTGTGCGCGCGGCGGATCTTGACGGGCGCGCGCTGCCGCTCTGGTTCAAGGCCGACACCGGCCCGGGGCAGTTCCGCGTGTGCGTGACCATCACCGCCTTGCAGGACTGCGGCGAGGTGCTGCTGTTTTTGAGCCGGCGCCGCCTTTGCTGGCGCGGCGCGCTGGCAAAGGGGCAGAGCGTGCGCATCCGCGCGCTGTGCGATGTCTCGCCCATCATCCCGAGCGGCGGCGGCAACGCCGCGGAGGGCGAGTTTGCCCGCGCCGACGACACGAGCGTCGACATCACGCTCCTCGGCGCGGCACTCACCGCCGTGCGGATCGAGCCGTGGCAGGGCCCGATGCTCTACCTGATGGGCGATTCCACCGTGACCGACCAGCCCGCGCAGTACCCGTACGCGCCGGGCGCCACCTACGCCGGCTGGGGGCAGGTGCTGCCGCTCTATCTGGGCGAGGCGTACTGTGTTTCCAACCATTCACATTCCGGCCTGTCCACCGAGACCTTCCGCACAAAGGGCCACTATGCGCTGCTCAAGAGCCTGCTGCACGCGGGCGATACGGTGCTCATCCAGTTCGCCCACAACGACCAGAAGCGCCTGCATCTGGCCCCGCAGACCGGCTACCGCGAGAACCTGCTGCGCTATATCGCCGAGCTGCGTGCGGCCGGCGCAAGCCCGGTGCTCGTCACGCCGCTGGCGCGCAACACATGGTCGTCACCGACCGAGTACAACGATATGCTGGCCCCCTTTGCCGAGGCGATGCGTACCGTCGGGCGCGAGCAGGGCGTTCCGGTGCTCGAGCTGCACGCGGCGATGAAGGAACACCTTTTGCGCCGCGGCATGGACGCCGCACGCCCCTGGTTCCGCCCCTGTGACTATACGCACACCGACGATTTCGGCGCGCATCTGGCCGCCGGCTTTGTGGCAGGGGAGCTTGCGCGACTGGGCCTGGCGGCGCCGGCGCAGAGAACGCCCTGGGCGCCGCACCCACCGCTCGCGATGCTTGCCCCGCCGCCGGCACAGGAGCTGCATGGCCGCACGCCGCCGGAAAACGAAAAGCCTCTGATCGATTACGGCCTCATCCCCGGCGCGCCGTGGCCCATCACCTGAACCTTGACGGGACGCCCGCGGCCATGGTAAAATACATCCAGACAACACGCAAATCCGTTGCCCGCACCGGGCGGAAAGGGACTGTGAAATGGGCTTTATCCTCGATTTGATCTTGGGCGGCGTGTGCGGCTTTATCGCCGGCAGGCTGATGAACAAGGAGGGCGGCATGCTCCGCAACATCCTGCTCGGCCTGCTGGGCGGCGTTGTCGGCGGCGCGCTGTTCGCTTTGTTCGGGCTTTCCGCCAGCGGCATCGTCGGGCGCGCCATCGTCTCCATCGTCGGCGCCTGCGTGTGCCTGTGGGTGGGCGACAAGCTGTTTTGACCTTTTTCCGTCTGGCGCAGCCAGCGTAGCCGAACCCCTCTTTCGCGTGTCGAGTTTCTCGGCACGCTGCGGGCCCGTGTTAAGCGGGCCTGTTTTTTGTGCCGCGCGTCACGCCGCAGGCATAGCATGCAGGAGCGGGGAAAAGGGGGCGATGCGGTATGCGCTACAGGCGCCAGTGCCCGCGCAGACCGCTGCGCCTGCGTTTGACGCGTCGCCGCCGGCGCGGCAAGCACACCGGCCTGCGCTGTACACAGTGGGCGGCGCTGCTGTTGACGGTGATCCTGCTGCTCTGCCGTCTGCTTGAGCTGCGCTTTGACCCCATCCTTGATGAATTGGCCGAATACGAGGCCCGCGCGGCGGTGGCACAGGCGGTCGAAGCTGCCGCGCAGCGCCATGCGCGACAAAATGCCGGCGCCTACGCGGGGCTGTATGCGCTTCAAACCGACGCGGCGGGGCAGGTGCTCTCGGTCACCGCCGATACGGCGGCGATGAACGCCGTGCGCCTCAGCCTTGCCACCGCGGTCAACGCGGCGCTCAAAGCCATGCCGGCGCAAAAGCTCCATGTGCCGTTCGGCACGCTGACGGGCTTTTCTCTGCTCAACAGCCTTGGCCCCGGCTGGCCGCTGAGCCTGCAGCCGGAGGGCTATGCCGAGAGCGAATTGGAGGAGAGCGCCGAGAGCGTGGCCGTCAACCGGGTGCGCTATACGGCGGCGGTGCGGCTGCACATCACCGTCAACATGGTGCTGGACGGCAAGAACCGCGTTTTGTACCTTGACAGCCGCATACCGCTGGCCAGCGTTCTGGTGAGCGGGGAGATACCGCTCTATTACGGCGCCGGCGGATAAAAAACGCTGTGATTTTGCCGGCGCGTGTGGTATACTAGCGGTAACCCAAACAAAAAAACGGAGTGACCGCCATGGAACGCGAGCAGGCCCAAAAGCGCATCGCGGAGCTGCGCGAGGTGATCGAGCGCAACAACCGCCTGTATTATGAACAGGACGCCCCCGAGCTCGAGGATTTTGAATATGACGCCCTCAACCGTGAGCTCAAGGCGCTGGAGGCCGAATACCCCGACCTCGTCACGCCGGATTCGCCCACGCAGAACGTCGGCGGCGCGGCGAGCGCCAAGTTCAGCAAGGTGACGCACGCCGTCAAGATGGAGAGCCTGCAGGACGCGTTCTCGTTCGACGAGCTGCGCGATTTTGACGCCCGCGTGCGGGAGGCCGGCATCGAGCCCGAATACGTCGTCGAGGTCAAGATCGACGGCCTTTCCGTCAGCCTGGAATACCAAAACGGCGTGTTCGTGCGCGGCTCCACGCGCGGCGACGGCATCGTCGGCGAGGACGTGACCGAGAACCTCGCCACCATCCGCGATATCCCCAAACGCCTCGCGGACGCGCCGGACTTTTTGGAGGTGCGCGGCGAGGTGTATATGCCGCACGCGGCGTTCCTGCGCTTCAAGGAGGAACAGGAGCTCGCCGATAAGGCCGCGCCCAAAAACCCGCGCAACGCGGCGGCCGGCTCGCTGCGGCAAAAGGATGCCTCCGTCACCGCGGGGCGCGGGCTGTCGGTCTTTGTCTTCAACATCCAGCAGTGCCGCGGGCGGAGCTTTGCCACCCACGCCGACACGCTCGATTACTGCAAGGCGCTCGGCTTTCCCGTGTCGCCGCGCTATCATGTATTTGCCGGCATCGAGGAT
Source organism: uncultured Gemmiger sp. (assembly GCA_947628865.1). Taxonomy (GTDB): domain Bacteria; phylum Bacillota; class Clostridia; order Oscillospirales; family Ruminococcaceae; genus Gemmiger. The sequence goes on along the minus strand of CANRBN010000001.1, from coordinate 30,274 downwards.
GCTGTCCGGGAGATCGAGACCATCGGCGCGCTGCGCGGCACGCTGGAATTCGACATCGACGGCGCCGTCATCAAGGTCAACGACCTGGCCGCGCGCGAAGCCTTGGGCAGCACCAACAAGTTCCCGCGCTGGGCCATCGCTTTCAAGTACCCGCCGGAGGTCAAGCAAAGCGTCCTGCGCGAGATCGAGGTCAGCGTTGGCCGCACCGGCGTATTGACGCCGACCGCCGTGTTCGACCCGGTGTTTTTGGCCGGCACCAGCGTCAGCCGCGCCAGCCTGCACAACGAGGCCATCATCGCCGGTCTGGATGTGCGCCTGGGCGATATCATCTCGGTGCGCAAGGCGGGGGACATCATCCCCGAGGTCATCGGCGTCGCAGAGCGCGGCGATGGCGCCGAGCCCTACCGCATGCCCACGCGCTGCCCCAGCTGCGGCGCGCCGGTCGTGCACCTGGCGGGCGAAGCCGCGCTGCGGTGCGTCAACCCGGAATGCCCGGCGCAGAGCCTGCGCAACATCATCCATTTTGCCAGCCGCGATGCGATGGCCATCGACGGCCTCGGCGAGGCGGTGGCCGTACAGCTGACCGAGCGCGGCCTTGTGCACGATGTGGCCGACCTGTATACGCTCACGAAAGAACAGCTGCTCACGCTCGACAAGTTTAAGGAAAAAAGCGCCGACAACCTTTTGAAGGCCCTCGAAGCCTCCAAGCAGAACAACCTCGACAAGCTCGTGTTCGGCCTGGGCATCCGCAATATCGGCGACAAGGCCGCCGCCCTGCTGGCCGAGACGTTCGGCAGCATGGAGGCGCTGCGCGCGGCCGATGCGCAGGCGCTTTTGGCCATCGACGGCTTCGGTGATATCATGGCGCAGAGCGTTCTTGCATTCTTTGCGCGCGAGGGCACGGTCGATCTGCTCGCGCGGCTTCAGACGCTCGGCGTCAACATGCGGTGGAAGGGCGAGAAGAAAGGCACCGCGCTGAGCGGTCTGACCATCGTCGTCACCGGCACGCTGCCGAGCCTGTCCCGCCAGCAGGCCGAGGCGCTCATCGCGCAAAACGGCGGCAAAGCCAGCGGCTCGGTCTCCAAAAGGACGAGCTATGTGCTGGCCGGCGCGGCGCCCGGCTCCAAGCTCACCAAGGCGCAGGCGCTCGGCGTACCCGTCATCGACGAGGCGCAATTCCTCGCCATGCTGCAGGATGGCGCGCCCGCTGCGCCGCAGGAGCCCGATGCAGAGAGCTTTTACGATATTTTGGAGCCGAAAGCCTGAACCTCAAGATCGCTTGAGCCGCCCGTGCGCCCCATTCGGGGCATGCGGGCGGCCCAGCGTGTCGAACAATTCGACACGCTGCAAAAGAGGGGTTCGGCTACGCTGGCTACGCCAGACCGCCTGCACCCCTCTCTTGGACACACCCCGTCGCAAAAAAATGCCGTTCTCATGCCTAAAGGTGACTCGAACGGCATTTTTTGCTCTAGAGGTATCGCCCTCGTCTGCACATGTCAGCCGAGGACGATGGGTTTAGAATATGCTTTTTTTGACAGTCTGTGCCGCCCGTGCGCCCCATTCGGGGCATGCGGGCGGCTTTTGTGTGCCCGGGTTCTAGCGGGTCGGCGTTTCACATAAGTATTGGCTGTGAGGTGAGATGTTGTGGACGAGTATTATGCCGCTGTCCGCCGCCTGCCGGAGCCGTATTCGACCGAATTGCTCGCGCTGGACATGCAGATCGCGCCTTTCGTGCAGGAGATCCGCCTGCGCCTTGGCCAGCCGGTGCAGTTCACGGTCAAGGGTCGGCTCGCGCCCTGCCGCAAGTTTCTGCCGCGGGCAGAGGCCTGCGCGCGTCTGGATGCCGGCGCGCTGCAAAACTGCTTTGCGGCGCTCTGCCGCCATTCCGTCTACGCCTATGAGCAGGAGCTTCGGCAGGGATATTTTACCGTCCCGGGCGGCTGCCGGGTGGGTGTGGCCGGCCAGCGCGGGCCGGAGGGCTTTTCGACCGTCACCTCGCTCGATCTGCGGGTCGCGCGCTGGCTGACCTGCCCGCTGTCGACCGAGATCCAGCAAAGCCTGTCAGCGCTTTCCGGCGGCATCCTTGTAGCGGGGCCGCCCGGCAGCGGCAAAACGACCTTTCTGCGCTCGATGATCACCTTTCTGGGGCGGGGGGATCGCGTCTTCTGCGTGGTGGACGAGCGTGGCGAGCTGCTGCCCGGCGACGGCCTGCCAGCATCCCGCGCCAGCGCCATCCCGGCGGATGTCTATTCACGCTGGCCGAAAGAACAGGCCATCGCCATGGCGCTGCGCTGCATGAACCCGCAGGCCATCGTCTGCGACGAGCTCGGCACCGAGGCGGATGCCGCCGCCGTCGAGGGCGGCCTTGCCTGCGGGGTGGTGTTCCTGGCCTCGGTGCATTGTGAGAGCGGCGCCGGTCTGGCAGCGCTCGAGCAAAAGCCGGCCCTCAAGCGGCTGCTGGCCTCAGGCGCTTTCGGGACTGTGGCGTTTTTGGACGGGCGGGCCAGACCCGGCACCGTTCTGCGCACCGTAACGCTGTGAGCGCGCGCGCCGTTGTGCGCCTGCTGGGCGCCTTGCTGCTCGTCGGCGCCTGCACCGGCGCCGGCACAGCGGTCTGGCAGGCAAGACGCCGCGCCTGCGCGAGCACATACGCGTTTTGCGCGCTGCTCGAATATCTGCTGGCCGGCATACGCTACCAGGCCTGCCCCTGCGCGGAGCTTTTGCGGCGGGCGGCGCAGGATGCGCGCTTTGCGCCCCTGAGGCTCGAAAGCTGCCGGACCTTTGCCGCGCTGCCGGTGCCGGGGGCGTTGGGCGATGCCCTGCAGGGCGAGGCGCGCGAGACCCTTGCCGCGCTGGGCGGCGTCCCGCTCGAGCGCGCGTGCGCGCTGCTTGGGCGGCTGATCGGGCAATGCCGCGCGCGGGAAGCGTCGCTTGCCCGCCGCGCCGACGAGGCAGGGCGCCTTTACCCGCGGCTCGGCTTTTGCGCCGGCGTACTGGCCGCCGTGGTGCTGCTCTAGCGCCGCAAACAACACGCATAAGGGGCACACGCGCATGGACATCGACCTGGTTTTCAAGATCGCCGCCATCGGCATCATCGTGGCGGTGCTCAACCAACTGCTGATCCGTTCCGGGCGTGAGGATCAGGCGATGATGACGACCATTGCCGGCCTCATCGTGGTGCTGACGATGCTTGTGCGCCAGATCAGCGAGCTTTTTCTGCTCATCGAAACACTGTTTGATCTATGACGGCTTATGACGGATATCCTGCGCATCGCCGCGGCGGCGCTGGCCGGCGGCGCCCTCTGCCTTTTGCTCAAGCGCGAGCAGCCTGTGTTTGCGTTCCTGCTTTCCGCCTGCGGCGCGATAGCGCTGTTCGTCGCGGTCGCGGCGCGGCTGGAGCCGCTTTTGGATTTTTTCAGGCTGCTCTCCGGCTACGGGCAGGGGCAGGCCGTGAGCTGCCTGATACAGGTAGTCGGCATCGCGCTGGCGGCGCAGTTCGCCGCCGATACCTGCCGCGATGCCGGCATGCAGGCGGCGGCCACCGGCGTCGAGCTGGGCGGGCGGGCGCTCGCGCTCGTGCAGGCGCTGCCGCTTTTGCAAACGCTGGCCGATACCTTTTTGTCTTTTTTGCAATAGTGCTTTTCGCCGCCTGCCTCCCCGTGCGCGCCGCGGCGGTCGAGCTGCCGCCGTCCGCAGCGGCACTGCTGCCGGACGGGGGCGCCGCGGCGGAAAGTGCCGGCGGCTGGACGCTCTCGGCCCTGCTCGGCTGGCTCGCGGACAAGGCCGCGCAGGGCATGGGCCCGCCGCTACGCTTTGCCGGGCAGGCGCTTTTGTATCTGCTGTTGGCCGCGCTGGCAGGCATTTTGTGTACGAGCCTGCCGTGGAAAAAATGCCTTGATGCCGTCGCGGTGCTGGGCTTCGGCGTGTTGAGCCTGTCCACGATGATGGAGCTGGTCACACAGGTCGGGCAGACGGCGCAGGAGAGCCAGACCTATCTGGCGGCGTTCGTGCCGGTGTTCGGGGCCGTGCTCTCGCTGGGCGGGCAGGTGAGCGGCGCCGCCGGCTACAGCGGCCTGTTCTTCTCGGTCTCGGCTTTCCTCTCGGCGGCCATCGAGCGGTTGATCCTGCCCGTCATGCGCATCTATTTCTGCTTTTCCGTCTCGGCGGCGCTGTGGGGCGATGCCGGCGTCGAGGAGGCCGCCAAGCTGTTCAGCCGCTGCCTTGGGTGGCTGTTCAAGGGCTGCGGGGCGCTGTTCGCCTTCGTGCTGGGCCTGCAGAACCTGCTCACCGGCCTTGCCGACAACGCGGCCGTGCGCATGGGCGGCACGGCGCTGGCCGGAGCCATCCCGCTTGTCGGCGATGCTGCCGCGGCGGCGCTCTCGGGGGCGGCTGCCGCCGTGCACCTGCTCAAGGGCACGCTGGCGCTGGCGCTTGTCGGCAGCCTCGGGGCGGCGTTTCTGCCGGTGTTCGCAAGGTGTGTGGTCTACTATCTCGTCTTTTCGGGCGCCGGCATCATCGCCGCCGGCACCGGGCAGGAGCACTGCGGGCGCATCTGCCGCCTGCTCGGCGACGGCACAAGGCTCTGCGCCTCGGTGCTGATACTCTATTTTTTTATGGTCTTTCTCTCAACGGCGCTGCTGTTGATGACGGGGAACGGGGGATAAGCGATGACCGCTGTGCGCCATTTTGCGCTGGGCTGCTGCCTGCTGTGCTCGGCAGCCGGCATCGTGCGCATCTTTTGGCCGGAAAACGGCTTCAAGCCAGTCATAAACACCGTGCTGATGCTGTATATTGTAGCGTCCGTTGTGCCCGTCGTCCGTGAGACGGATTGGCCCGCCCTTGCCCGCGGCCTGCGTGCCTGGGCGCGCACGGAACCCGCCGCACTCCACGAGGCGGATCTCTCTCGCTATGCGTCCGCGCTGGGCCGCGCCGAGGCCGCCGCGGCTTTGCAGCGGCAGCTCGCCGAAAACGGCATCACAGCGCGGGTGCGCATCACCGAGACGCTCTGCACCGTCGAGCTGCGCAGCGGCGCCGACCTGGCGGCTGCGGAACCCATCGTCGCCGCCGCCTGCGGCGCGCTCGCCTATGAGCTCACCGTGCTGCAAGGGGGTGACGCGCCGTGAAGCTGGCATTTTTGCAAAAGCTCGGGGAACGGCTCGGCACCGAAAAGCAGCGCGCGAACCTGCTGCTGCTCGCCGGCGCCGCCGGCATCCTGCTTCTGGGCCTTTCGGAGTTTTGGCCGGACACCTCGCCGACGTCGGATGGGCCGCGCGGCAGCAGCGAAATCGTCGCGCAATGCGATGCAGCCGCGGAGCTCGAGCAGCGCCTGCGCGCCCTGCTGTGCCAGGTCGAGGGCGCCGGACGCGTCGAGGTCATGGTCACGTTGGCCGGCAGTGAAGAGACCGTCTATGCCAGAGACAGGCGCGTCGGTGCCGACGGCGCCACCCAGGAGGAGCTGGTGCTGCCGGGCGGCACGGCGCTCATCGAAGCGGTCACGACGCCGCCAGTACAGGGGGTGGCTGTGCTGTGCGAGGGGGGCGGCAGCGCCACCGTACAGCGCCGCGTGACCGACATCGTACAGGCGCTCACCGGCATCGGCACGAACCGCATCACCGTGACCCGGCTGGTCACGTCGACTGAAGGAGGAGAATGATGAAAGCCTTACATCTCAAAAAGAACCCCGAACCGCAGGCGGCGCAGACAGAAACGATGGCCAAAAGGACAAAAGCGGGCGGGCATGGCATCACGATCGTCGCGCTCACGCTCGCGCTCGGCGCGGCGGTGTATCTCAACTGGAGCTTTTCGCAGGATGCGCCGCTCCTGACCGCCGGCGATACGGCACAGGGCGGCGTGTCCGAGGTGACCGCCGACGCGCCGGAGCAGGCCGGCGAAAGCGTAGCCGTCTACGATGCTCTGGGCGACACGGTGCCGCAGGAAAACACCGCTGAGCAGAACACCGGCAAGAACTACGGCGAGGCGCAGCTCGTGAGTGCCAATCAGGATTCCGGCACGGAATTCTTTGAGCAGGCGCGCCTCACGCGCTCCAAGGCGCGCGACGAAGCTCTGCAGGAGCTGGAGACCGCGCTCAAGCGCGCTGACCTCACGCAGGAGGAGAAGGACGGTCTCACCGCGCGTCTTTCCTCCCAGCTTGCCTTTGTGACCAAGGAGAGCGACCTGGAGACCCTCATCAAGGCAAAGGGCTTTGCCGATTGCGTCGTTATGCTCAGCGCGGACGGCGCCGACGTCACCGTGATGACCGAGAATGACGCGCTCACCGCCGGCGAGGTGACGCAGATCCGCGATGTGGTGCTCAGCCGTTGCCCGGAGCTCAACGCGCAGAGCATCAAGGTCGTGGAGGTGCGATAAAAGGCGGTTGCAAAAACGCCGGCTTTGTGGTAGAGTATAGGTATCAAATTCTGCCTTGCCGTGCCCGGGCCCGGCAAGTCCTCACAGCCAGGAGGATGGAGAATATGGACGTACGCAAAACCGAGGCCGGCAGCCTGCAGATCTCGACCGACGCAGTCGCGCGCATCGCGCAGCTGGCGGCGCTGGAGGTCGACGGTGTGGCGGATATCGCCGCCGCCAGGCCCTGCGCCGGCGTGCTCGGCGTGAAAAAGCCCGCCAAGCCGGTCACTGTCGAGATGCAGGACGGCGTGGCGCAGCTGCGGGTGAGCATCCTGGCCGCCAGCGGCAGCAAGATCATGCCGATGTGCGAGCGCGTGCAGGAGAACGTCAAGCACACGGTGCAGAACATGACCGGCATCACGGTCTCCCGCGTCGATGTGCTCGTGGCGGGGCTTGCCGCCGCCAAGAGCTGACGGAGCAGGGCGCAGGTTATGGCACAAAAGAAACTGCCCCGCCGCCAGGCGCGCGAGAACGCCTTTCTGGCCGCTTTCGCGCTGACCTACTATCCCGAGCCCGCCGCGGCGGACGAGGCTTTGCGGGCGCTTGCGGACGGCGGAGAGCTCCCGCTGGACGAGTTCGGCACAGCGCTTTTGCACGATATGCTTGACCACCGCGCCGAGCTCGACGCGGCCATCGCGGTGCACCTCAAGGGCTGGACGATGGAGCGCGTGCCGCGCGTGAGCATGGTGGCGTTGCGCCTTGCGCTGGCGGAGCTTTTGTATGGCGAGGAGCAAAAGCCCGGCGTCGCCATCAACGAAGCGGTCGAATTGGCCAAAAAATATGGCGGCGAGACCGATTATCAGTTCGTCAACGGTCTGCTCGGCACGGTCGTGCGCGAGCGCGGCGCCGCGCCGGAAGAAGAAACGCCATCATGCTGATCCTGGGGATCGATACCAGCAACTATGCAACCTCTCTGGCGGTGTTCGATGCGACCGCCAAAGAGGTTGTTTGCGATACAAAGCGCTTTTTGCCGGTAAAGCCGGGCGAGCTCGGCCTGCGCCAAAGCGATGCCGTGTTCCACCACACCGCCGCGCTGCCGCAGCTGCTTGCCGAGCTGAAAAACAAAGCGCCGCTCACCGGCATCGGCGCGGTCGGCGTATCGGAAAAGCCGCGCGCCGCCGCGGGTTCCTATATGCCGTGCTTTCTCGCCGGCGTCAGCGCCGCGTCGGCGTTCGCCGCGGCGCGGGGCGTGCCGCTCGTCAAAACCACCCACCAGCAGGGCCACGCGGCGGCGGCGCTCTATGCGGCGGGCCTGCCGCAGGATACGAAAGCGCTCCTTTTCCACGTTTCCGGCGGCACGACCGACCTTTTACGCCACGCGCCCGACGGCACGCTGACGCTGCTCGGCACGAGCACCGACCTCTACGCCGGGCAGGCGGTGGACAGGCTCGGCGTGCGGCTCGGCTACGCGTTCCCCGCCGGGGCAAGGGTCAGCGAGGCGGCCTTGCGCTGCGTGGAGGATATCTCCCCCAAAAGCGCGGTGCGCGGCCTGGATTGCAGCCTTTCCGGCCTTGAAAACCAGTGCAAAGCACTGCTGGACGCCGGCAGAGCGCCGGAATATGTCTGCAAGTATTGCCTTTTGTGCATCGCCGATACGCTCGTGCGCATGGCGCTCTCCGCGCGCAGGCAGCATGCCGGCCTGCCGGTGGTGTTTGCCGGCGGCGTGATGAGCAGCGATGTCATACGCGAGGCCGTCACGGCGCGGCTGCCCGGCGCGTATTTCGTGCCGGGGCGCTTCGCCTCGGACAATGCCATCGGCGTGGCCATTCTGGCCGCCAGGGAGGTGGGCGCATGGCCGATTACATCACCGTAAGCCAGCTCAACCGGCTGGCAGGGCAGGTGCTCGCCCAAAGCGAGCCGCTCAACGCGCTCATCCTCTGCGGCGAGCTGTCGGGCTTTGTGCGCCACTACAAAAGCGGGCACTGCTATTTCACCCTCAAGGACGAGAACGCCGCCGTCAAGGGCGTGATGTTCCGGGATAAAGCCCGTCTGCTGGGCTTCCAGCCGCAGGACGGCATGCAGGTGCTCGCCTACGGGCGCGCCGCCCTGTATGAGCGGGACGGCAGCTTTCAGGTCTATGTCGAATATATGCGCCCGTTCGGCGCCGGCGCCGCGCAGATGGCCTTTGATGCGCTGCGCAAAAAGCTCGAGGCCGAGGGGCTTTTGGCCGCCGCGCGCAAGCGCCCGCTGCCGCCGGCGCCGCGCTGCATCGGCGTCGTGACCTCCAAGACCGGGGCCGCTTTGCAGGACGTGTGCAACGTCATCGGGCGCCGCTGGCCGCTCACAAGGCTGCTGCTGGCCCCCGTCATCGTGCAGGGCGCGCAGGCCGAGGAGAGCATCGTGGCGGGCATCCGCGCGCTCGACGCCGACGCCCGCCCCGAGCTCATTCTCGTCACACGCGGCGGCGGCAGCAAGGAGGATCTCTGGGTCTTCAACAGCGAGCGTATCGCCCGCGCGGCAGCCGCCTGCCGCAAGCCGGTGGTCAGCGCCGTCGGGCACGAGGTGGACTACACCATCCTTGACTACGTCGCCGACCTGCGCGCCCCGACGCCCAGCGCCGCGGCGGAGCTCTGCGTACCGGACAAGGCCGATGCGCTGCTCGCGCTTGCGCAGATGCGGAAAAAATTTGCGGATTCTATACAGTCTTTGTATAAAGTATGGTATAATCATTCATCAGAGCTTGCCCATGCGCCCGCGCTGCGCAGTGCGCCGGCGGCGGTCACCGCCGGTGCGGAGCGGCTCGCGCGGCTGCAAAGCGGTCTCTCTTCGGCGGCCTCCGATTCGATCGCGGCAGCAAAAAGCCGTGTGCAGAACGCGGCGGCGCTGGCCGCCGGCCTCAGCCCGTACAATGTGCTGGCGCGCGGTTACGCGATGGTGCTGGGCAGCGACGGCATGCCGCGCCGAACCGAAAGCCTGAACGCCGGCGACGCCATCCTTGTACAGGGCGCCGCGGCCTGGGCGGCCTGCAAAGTCGAAAAGACAGGCAAGGGCCGAAAAGGGGAGTACTGATGATGGAAAACGCTCAAAACGACAAAACCTTTGAGCAGGCCATGGAGCGCCTGCAGGCCCTGCTCGCGCAGCTGCAAAGCGAGGAGACGCCCCTTGACGAGGCCGTCAAGCTCTACGCCGAGGCCGCCGAGCTGCTGGCCTTCTGCCACGGCGCGCTGACCGACGCGAAGCTGAAGATCGAAGAGATCGACACGCGCCTTGCAAGGGCGCTGCCGGACGAGGGCTGAGCTGTGACGCAGGCGGAATACAAGCAGCAATATGCGCGCTATGCCGCGTGCTGTGAGCAGCGGCTCGCGCAGCTGTGCGACGATCTGTTCGCGCCGGAAAGCGAGATCGGGCAGGCCGCGCGCTACAGCCTTTTGGGCGGCGGCAAGCGCGTGCGCGGCGTGCTCACGCTCGCCTGCTGCGCGCTGGCGGGCGGCGGCGAGGCGGCGCTGGACTTTGCCTGCGCGCTCGAGATGGTGCACTGCCACTCGCTCATCCATGACGACCTGCCCTGCATGGACGATGACGATCTGCGCCGCGGCCGCCCCAGCTGCCACAAGCGCTTTGGCGAGGCGACCGCCCTGCTCGCCGGCGACGCCCTGCTCGCCGCCGCCTTTGCGGTAACGGCAGACGCGCGGGACTGCCCGGCGCAAAGCCGCACGGCGGCCACGGCGCTGCTCGCACAGCGCACCGGCTGCATGCTGTACGGGCAGGAGCTCGACAAATACCACGAGACACACCCCGCCGACGCGCAGCAGCTTTTGGCGCTGCACGCCAACAAGACCGGCGCCCTCATCGGCGCGGCGGCGGCGCTGGGCTGTACGGCGGCAGCGCTCGATGTGCCGCAAAGCGGCGTGTACCGGGCGCTGGATGCGTATGCGCAGGCTGTCGGGCTCGGGTTCCAGATCGTCGACGATATCCTCGACGTCACCGCCAGCAGCGAGCAGCTCGGCAAGCCCGCGGGCAGCGATGCCGCCAACGGCAAGACGACCTTTGTCACGCTCTTCGGCCTTGCCGGGGCGCAGCAGATGGCAGCGGAACAAACCGACCGCGCGCTCGCAGCGCTCGGTGATTTTGCGGAAGATGCGGACTTTTTGCGCCTGCTGGCGCAGGATCTTTTGCATCGCGGCAGGTAAGAAAAGACAGGAAAGCGGGTATGCAAAATGGCGTGGTTCCTGGCGGCACTCAAATGGAACTATGTGCTCATCACGGCGCTCTGCGCCGCGGCGGTCGCACAGCTGGCCAAGGTCATCATCAATCTGATCCTTGTGCGCAAGTTCATTCCCGAACGCCTTTGGGGCGCCGGCGGCATGCCCAGCGCCCATTCCGCGACCGTCTGCGCCATGGTGGTCGCGACGGGGCGTTACAGCGGCATCCATTCCACGATCTTCGCCGTGGCGCTGGTGCTGGCCGTCATCGTCATGTACGACGCCATGGGCGTGCGCTGGGAGACCGGCAAGCAGGCCCAGATCCTGAACCATATGCTCACCGACTGGCTCGACCAGGGCGCCCAGTTCTGGCCGCTTCTGGGGGACAAAAAGCTCAAGGAAATGGTCGGCCACACGCCCATCCAGGTCGTTACCGGCGCGGCGCTGGGCATCGGCATCGCGCTGCTGATGCCCGCCGTCTGACCCACAACAACCGGAAAGGAAATTCGCCATGAGTTACCCCTTGCTGGATAAGATCAACGCCCCGGGCGACGTGAAAGCGCTGCCCGCGGAGCAGCTTGACCAGCTTTGTGCCGAGATACGCGGCTTTCTCATCGAAAGCGTCTCCGCCACCGGGGGGCACCTTGCCTCCAACCTCGGCGTGGTGGAGCTGACGGTCGCGTTGCACCGCACGATGGATCTTGCGCAGGACAAGCTGCTGTTCGATGTCGGCCATCAGTGTTATACCCACAAGCTGCTCACCGGCAGGCGCGAGGGCTTTGCCATGCTGCGCCAGCAGGGGGGCATCTCCGGCTTCCCCGCGCCGGAGGAGAGCCCGTACGATACCTTTGTGGCCGGCCACGGCAGCACGGCGCTCTCGGCGGCCATCGGCATCGCGCGCGCCAAAAAGCTCAAGGGCGAGCCCGGCAAGGTCATTGCCGTCATCGGCGACGGCGCGTTCACCGGCGGCATGGTCTACGAGGGCATGAACAACATCGGCGTGCTCAACAACCTCGTCGTCATCCTCAACGACAACAAGATGTCCATCTCCAAAAATGTCGGCATGATCGCCAACTATCTCACGCGCCTGCGCACCGACCCGACCTATTTCCGCGTCAAGGCCGGCACCGAGACAGTGCTTGGCAAGGTGCCGCTGGTCGGCAAGACGATGGTTCGCGGCCTGCAAAACGGCAAGCAGCTGGTGCGGCGCGCGCTCTACCATTCCACCATGTTCGAGCAGATGGGCTTTCAGTATGTCGGCCCCGTCGACGGGCACGACCTCGCCGGCCTGTTACGTCTGTTCCGCAACCTGCGCGAGCAGTACGCGCCGCTCTTTCTCCACATCGAGACGCAAAAGGGCAAGGGCCTCAAGCCCGCCGAGGAAAACCCCGGCGAATTCCACAACATCTCCGCCGCCGAGCAGCGCACCAACCCAGAGCTTTCCCAGGAGGACTCGTTCTCCACGCGCTTTGGCCGCAGGCTGGCGCAGCTCGGGCAGGCGGAGCCGCGCCTGTGCGCCGTGACGGCGGCGATGAAATACGGCACCGGCCTGCAATACTTCAAGCATGCGTTCCCCGAGCGCTTTTTTGACGTCGGCATGGCCGAGCAGCACGCCGTCACATTCTCGGCGGGGCTGGCGAGCCAGGGGCTGCTGCCGACGGTCGCCATCTATTCGACCTTTTTCCAGCGCGCCTATGACCAGATCATCCACGATGTCAACCTGATGAAGCTGGATGTTCTCTTTGCCGTCGACCGCGCCGGGCTCGTGCCCGGCGACGGCGAGACGCACCAGGGCATCTACGATACCGCCTTTTTCAGCCACATCGGCGTGCCGCTGTACGCGCCGGCCAACTATGCCGAGCTCGAATACTGGCTTGAACAGCTCGCGCTGCACACCGCCGGCCCGCGCGCCATCCGCTACCCGCGCGGCACCGAGACGCCGGCACTGGCGGCGCTCGGATGCAGCTGTAAAGAATATGAGCTTTACAGTGAAAAGCCTGCCGATACGGTCATCGTCAGCTATGGCAGCGAGAGCGAGGAGGCACTCGACGCCGCCGCGCTTTTGCGGCAAAACGGCCGGGAGGCCGATGTCTGCCGCCTTGTGCGCCTGCATCCGCTGCCGCAGGGCCTTTGCGAGGCGCTGCAAGGGTACGGCACCGTCGTTTTTGCCGAGGATGCCGTTGCCACGGGCGGCATCGGCCAGCAGCTCGCGTTTGCCCTCCAGCAGGCCGGCTGGCGGGGGCACTTTGTGCTCTGCGCCATCCATGACGCCTGCCTGCCGCACGCGACGGTGCCGCAGATGCGCGCGGCGCTGGGTCTTGATGCCGCGTCCATCGCGAAAGCCGCTCTTTTGGCGGAGGGCGCCGTATGAAGCAGCGCCTTGACCAGTACCTTTGCCAGAACGGCCTTGCCCAAAGCCGCGAGCGCGCCAAGGCGCTCATCATGGCCGGCGTCGTCTACATCAACGGCCAAAAGGCCGACAAAGCCGGCGACACGGTGCCGGACGGCGCCGCCGTCGAGGTTCGCGGGCAGGATTTCGGCTATGTAGGCCGCGGCGGGCTCAAGCTCGAAAAGGCGATGCGGGTCTTCCCCGTCGACGTAGAGGGCAAGATCTGCATGGACATCGGCGCCGCCACCGGCGGCTTTACCGACTGCATGCTGCAAAACGGCGCGGCGCGGGTGTATGCGGTCGATGTCGGCTACGGCGAACTCGCCTGGAGCCTGCGCAACGATGCGCGCGTCGTCAACATGGAGCGCACCAACATCCGGGGCGTGACCGCCGCCGACCTTGCGGACGCGATCGAGTTTTTCACCGTCGACGTATCGTTCATCTCGCTGCGACTGGTGCTGCCGGTGGCGGACGCCATCTGCACACCGGACGCACACGGCGTCTGCCTTGTCAAGCCGCAGTTCGAGGCCGGGCGCGGCAAGGTGGGCAAAAACGGCGTCGTGCGGGAGGCTGCCATCCACAAAGAGGTGCTCCTCGCCGCCGTCGGCTATGCGCAGCAAAACCATTTCAGCGTCGAGGGGCTGGATTTTTCGCCCATCAAGGGCCCGGCCGGCAACATCGAATTCCTGCTCTATCTTTCCCACAGCGGGGCGCCGCGCGTGCCGGCTGCCGACGAGATCGAGGCCGTCGTGCGCGCCGCGCATGCCGAGCTGGACGCCCATTGAATACGGTAAAGGCGGTTTTTACGATGCAGGTACTGCTTTATCCCAACCGGATCAAGGATGCTGATTTCTCGGTCACACGCCAGACCGCGGCGCTGCTTTCGAGCTGCGGCGCCGCCGTGCTGGCCGACTCCGCGTTCGCGGTCGAGCTGCGCGAGCTGGAGATCTGCTTTCTACCGCTCGCCGAGGCATTTGCAAAAGCCGACCTCGTTTTGACCATCGGCGGCGACGGCACGCTGCTGCAGGCCGGCGCCGACTGCATCACCTACCACAAGCCGGTGCTCGGCATCAATTTGGGGCGCACGGGTTTTTTGGCCACCTGCGAGCTGGCCGAGCTGCCGGAAAAGGTCACGCGCCTTGCAAGAGGGGAGTTCACCCTTGAGCCGCGCAGCCTGCTGGCCGCCGCCTGTGAGGAGCAGGATTGGCACGAGACCGCCATCAACGATGTCGTTCTCTACGGCAAAAGCCGCCTGCACCCGATGGATTACACCATCCTGTGCGACGACGTGCCGGTCGGTCGCTACCGCTGCGACGGCATCATCGCCGCCACGCCGACCGGCTCGACTGCCTACGCCTTTTCCGCCGGCGGCGCCGTGCTGGACGCCTGGGCCCAGATGATGGAGCTCATCCCCATCTGCCCGCAGGGCGGGCGGCGCACGCCGCTGGTCTTTGCCGCGGGGCGGCGCCTGCGCATCCTGACGGCGCCCGAAAACCGCGACAACGTCATCCTCTGTGCCGACAGCCAAAACCCCATTGAGCTGACGCCGGGGCAGGCCGTGGAGCTCTCCATCGCCGACAGCACGCTGCCGCTCATCAGCTTTGACCACGCCGAGCAGTTCCGCGCCGTCGTCAACAAACTGCTCTCCATCAACTAAAAGAGGTGAGGCCCATGGCCGCCAAGCACAAGCGCCACGAAACCATTTTGCAGCTCATTGAAAAATACCCCATCGACCGGCAGGAGGACTTGCTTGCCCATCTGCGCGCCGCGGGGTTCGATGTCACGCAGGCGACCGTCTCGCGCGATATCCGCGAGCTGCGGCTCGTCAAATCGGCGGTCGGGGGCGGGTATCGGTACATGGCGCCGGGCAGCGCCGCCGGCAAGACCGCGCATCCCGGCAACCGCTTTGAGACCATCTTCCGCGAGGCGCTCATCCACGTCGACTACGCCGGGCATATGGTGCTCGTGCGGTGCTTTTCCGGCATGGCCAATGCCGCCTGCGAGGTGTTCGATTCGCAGGCGTGGGAGGATGTCGTCGGCACGCTCTCGGGCGACGATACCTTCTTCATCCTCATGCGCACCGAGGCGGCGGCCAAAGCCATCTGCGAGCGGCTCAACCGCTACAAGAGCGGCGGCTGAGCAAGATTTGGCAGGGAAAGGGGGCAGAGCCATGCTCACGGAGCTGAATATCGAGAATGTCGCCGTCATTGAAAAAGCGCGGGTCCGCTTTGCGCCCGGCCTGAACGTGCTGACCGGCGAGACCGGCGCCGGCAAATCCATCCTCATCGACGCCATCAACGCCATCCTCGGCAACCGCACCTCGCGCGAGCTCGTGCGCACCGGCGCCGCAAAGGCCTGCATCCGCGCCACCTTTACCGGCCTGCCGGAGCAGGTCAAAAGCCAGCTTGCCGACGGCGGATACGAGTCCGGCGAGGACGCGCTGCTTCTGTACCGCGAGATCTCGGCGGACGGCAGGGGCGCCTGCCGCATCAACGGCATGCCGGCCACGGCGGCTGTGATGCGCCAGCTCTCGCAGGGGCTGCTCACCATCCACGGCCAGCACGACAGCCAGGATCTGACCGACCCCTCGCTCCATCTGAGCCTGCTCGACCGCTATGCGCGCAACGAGGAGCTGTTCACGGCCTATCACGCCCTGTACCGCAAGCTCGTCACGGTGATGCGCCAGCTGGAGGCGCGCAATGCCGGCGAGGCGGAACGCCGCGCCCACATCGAAGCGCTGGAGGCGACGCTTGCGGAGCTGCGGGCCGCCGCGTTCACCCCCGGCGAGGAGCAGGCCCTCCACGAGCGCAAAAGCGTCATCACCCACGCGCAGACGATCTTGGCGGGGCTGGAAGCCGCCCACCTGGCCCTGAGCGGTCAGGACGAGGACGCCGCCGGCGCCGCCGACCTGCTGGGCGGGGCGGTCGCCGCCTTTGCCGAGAGCGCGCGCCTCGACCCATCGCTCGCCGCGCAGGCGGAACAGTTCACGAACCTCTATTACACGGCGCGGGAGCTTGCCACCGACCTTGCCGACCGGCGTGACGCCTACGATATCGACCCAAACGAGCTCGAACAGCTGGAATCACGCCTTGATCTTATGTACCGGCTCAAGAAGAAATACGGTGCCGCCGAGCTCGAGGATCTCATCGCGCTGGAGAAGCACGCCGCCGCCGAGCTCGAGAGCTTGCAGGGCGGGCAGGAGAGCACGCAGGAGCTCGAGGCGCGCAAGCGTGCGCTGTATACGCAGGCCAAGCAGGCCGCCGAGGCGCTGACACAGTCCCGCCTCAAGGCCTTTGAAAGCCTTGATCGGGAGATGTGTGAGACCCTCGCGTTCCTCAACATGCCCGGCATCCGTTTCGTGCTGCGGCACGCGCGCGGCCCGCTCGCCTCGTCCGGGCAGGACAAGCTCGAATTTCTCCTCTCCGCCAACGTCGGCGAGGAGCCAAAGCCGCTGGCAAAGATCGCCTCGGGCGGTGAGCTGTCGCGTATCATGCTCGCGTTCAAGAGCGCGCTGGCCGAGCGCGACGCCATCCCCACCGTCATCTATGACGAGATCGACACCGGCGTCTCGGGCCTTGCGGCGGGCCGCATCGGGCAGGTGCTCAAAAAAACCTCGGTCGGGCATCAGGTGCTGTGCATCACGCACACGCCGCAGGTCGCCGCCTTTGCGGACGAGCATCTCCTGATCAGCAAGTCGGCGCGCGAGGGCCGCACCTATACCGATATCGCCCCGCTCGGCCTTGAACAGCGCGTGCAGGCGCTGGCGGCCATGATATCCGGTGACAAGGTCACCGACATCGGCCTTGCCAATGCCCGCGAATTGATCGAAAAATCCCGGTGACCACAGGAGAAACAGCATGGAACACTATTTTGGCGAAAGCACCCCCAAGCTCGGCTTCGGCCTCATGCGCCTGCCCAAGGACGGCAGCGGCAGCATCGACATCGAGCAGGTCAAGCAGATGGTCGATCTGTTCATGGAGGCCGGCCTGACTTACTTTGACACCGCCTACGTCTACGACGGCGGCGACTCCGAACGCGCCGCGAAAGCGGCCCTCGTAGACCGTTACCCGCGCGAGCGCTACACGCTCGCCACCAAGCTCTGTGCCTGGGCGGGGGAGCATCCCAATGAACGGGATGCGAAGCAGCAGCTTTTTACCAGCCTGGAGCGCACGGGCGCCGGTTATTTTGACTATTATCTGCTGCACGCCCTGCAATCCGGCAATTACAGGATGTACGAGGATTTCGGCATCTGGGATTTTGTCCGCGAGCAGAAAGCCAAAGGCCTCATCCGACACTGGGGATTTTCGTTCCACGCGACGCCGGAGATTCTGGACGAGCTGCTGACCGACCATCCGGACGCCGAATTCGTGCAGCTGCAAATCAACTATGCCGACTGGGAGAACGAAAGAGTCGCCTCCCGCGCCTGCTATGAGGTCGCGCGCCGCCACGGCAAATCCATCGTGGTGATGGAGCCGGTCAAGGGCGGCGCCCTGGCCGAGCCGATCCCCGCCGTGCGGGATATCCTGCACGGCGCCGACCCGAACGCCTCCTGCGCCTCCTGGGCCATCCGCTTTGCGGCCTCGCTCGAGGGCATCATCACGGTGCTGTCCGGCATGTCGAACGTAGAACAGATGGCGGACAATCTTTCCTACATGAAAGATTTCAAGCCCCTCTGCGCCGCCGAGCAGGCCGCCATCCACAAAGCACAGGAGGCCATCAGCGGCGTCAGATCCATCCCCTGCACGGCCTGCCACTACTGCACAGCCGGCTGCCCGATGCAGATCCCCATCCCCGAGATCTTTGCCGCCCGCAACTGCCAGCTCGTCTGGGGCCAGCTCGAGCAGGGGGCAGGGGAGTATGCGGCCCTGACGGCCTCTGCCAGCCCGGCCTCCGCCTGTGTCGCCTGCGGCCAGTGCGAGAATGCCTGCCCGCAGCAGATCAACGTGATCGAGCGCCTCAGGGAATGCGCCGCCGCGTTCGGGCGGTGAATCGCCGGGGCGGGCAAAATTCCGCCAGAGGCCTTGACAACCCGCGTGCGAATGGCTATAATGACTATTGCTGAACCGAACGCCCGCCATGCCCGGGTGTAGCGCAGTTTGGTAGCGCGCTTGAATGGGGTTCAAGAGGCCGTGAGTTCGACTCTCGCCACTCGGACCAAAAGCGGGGCGAAGGCTTCAGCACAAAAATCCATCCTGATGGAATCGTCAGGATGGATTTTTTGCGTTTTCAGCCTTCATCTTTTCGCAGACGCTTGCGCGCGAAAGGGTTTTGTCGTACAATCGGTGTAGCGTGGTCGCAAATGGCTTGCGAGGAACAAACAAAAGGGGAGTGGCAAGATGGAGATCCGCTTTGCGGCGTATGCGCCGACGCCTGTGCTGGAGGGGCATCTGCGCCTTGGCGGCGTGAATGACCGGGGCGAAGAGATCCGCGTCAACAGCCGCTATATCCTGCGCGGCGGCAGGCCCGTCATCCCGGTGATGGGGGAGTATCATTTCAGCCGTGACAGCCGCGCCAACTGGCGGCGGGAGCTTGCCAAGATCAAGGCCGGCGGCGTCAATATCATTGCCACCTATACCTTTTGGCTCTACCACGAGGAAGAGGAGGGCCGGCTGCGCTTAGACGGCGATCTCGACGTTCGCGCGTTCCTTACAGAATGTGCGGCGCAGGGGCTCGACGTGGTGCTGCGCATTGGGCCCTGGGCACATGGCGAGTGCCGCAACGGCGGCTTCCCGGACTGGCTGCAAAACAGCGGCCTGCCGCTGCGCACGAACGATGCGCGCTATATGGCAAAGGCACGCGCCTGGTTCGAGGCTGTGTACGAGCAGGTCAAGGGGCTTCTCTATAAGGACGGCGGGCCGGTCATCGGATTGCAGATCGAAAATGAGCTCACCGACGGCGCCGACCACATCCTTGCCTTGAAAGAACTGGCCAGAGAGATCGGCTTCGACGTACCGCTTTACACGGCGACCGGCTGGAACAACCAGTATGGCGCGCGCCTGCCGGTCGACGAGGTGCTACCGGTCTTTTCCGCCTATGCCGACCACCCCTGGGACGACACGACCGAGGAGCTGCCGCTTTCCTACCTCTATTCGTTTGTCACCATCCGCAATGACAGCGCCGTCTGGGCCGGCACCGACGAGCTGTATGATACCGACGGCTGGCGCCTGCCGTATGAGCGCTATCCCTTTGCCATCTGCGAGATGGGCTGCGGCCTGCAGCCGACACACAAGCGGCGGCCCATCGTCAGCCCGATGGATGCCTATGCGATGTCGCTCGTCAAATTGGGCTGCGGCAACAATCTCATCGGCTATTACATGTACCACGGCGGCACCAACAAGATCGGCAAGCATTCCACCTTTCAGGAATCCAAGGCCACCGGCTATCCCAACGATCTGCCCATTTTGGATTATGATTTCGGCACCTGCCTAAGCCAGTTCGGCGAGGCACGCGCGCAATATGGGCTTTTAAATCTTCTGCATCTTTTTGCACAGGATTTCGGGGCCGTTCTGGCGCCCATGGGGCACGCGCCCGCCGTGCCCTTCATCCCGTGCACGGATAGCGAGCATCTGCGCTGCGGCCTGCGTACGGATGGGGAAAGCAGCTTTGTCTTTGTCAACCATCATCAGCGCCATTGCCGGCTGAACGACGTGCACAGTGCGGTGCTGCACGCGCCGGGCGTCGATTTCCCGCCCGTGGACGTGTGCGGGGATATCTGCTTCTTTTTTCCGGCGCACATCGAGCTGGGCGGCGTGCATCTGCGCTGGGCCACCGCGCAGCCGATCTGCCGGCAGGGCGATACCTTTTTCTTTGCGTCCGTTGAGGGCATCCCGGCACGGTACGCCTTTGCCGCGCCGGACGGGCGGGAAACGATCCTCTCGTCAGCCTGCACGATCGAGAAAGTCCTCACATACGGCGGCATCCGCATCGTCACGCTGCCGCTCGCGCAGGCGCGGTATCTGCGGCGTCTGGACGGCGCGCTCTATCTCGGCGACGGGTGCGACGTCTATGCCCTCGACGGTGCGATCCACTGCATCCAGCCGGGCAGTTTTGCCTATTGGAAATATGAGGACGGCGCTTTCAAACGCTATGAAGTGCACCGCCCGTTCACGCCGCCAACGCTGACGCTGACGCCTGCCGAAGAGCCGTTCGCCCCGCTGTACCCGGAGGAGCTTTGCTACGGCGGGCCGCGCGCGCGGCGCTGGTACCGCGCTCAAGCTGACGGCGATGCCGGCTTTGTGGAGATCGTCGGCGAATACGATGTCGCCCAGCTCTACAACGCCGACGGCACCCGCCTGCTGGCCGACCATTTTGACACAGGCCGACCCTGGCGGCTGCCCGCAGCGCTGTTTGGCGGTGAGCCCTGCTGGCTCGTGCAGAGCGAACGTCGGCAGGATTTTTACCTCGAGCCCGCTGCGGTTGACAGGCAATGTCCGGAATGATACTCTAAAGGCATACGGATGCTCTTAGTCAGGGAAAGGATGCGAAAGTACATGTCAGCCAAAACGATCGCCATCGGCAACGACCACACCGCGGTCGCGATGAAGCAGGAGATCAAGGATCACCTTGCGAAAAAGGGGATAGAGGTGCTCGATGTCGGCACCAACGGAACGGGCAGCTTCCAGTATCCGGTCAGCGCCTACAGGGTCGCGCGGCTGGTGGCGGACGGCAAGGCGGACGGCGGCGTGCTCATCTGCGGCACCGGCATCGGCATGAGCCTTGCCGCCAACAAGGTGCACGGCATCCGCGCCTGCGCCTGCAGCGAGCCCTATTCCGCGCGGCTCACAAAGCAGCACAACAACGCCAACATCATCTGCTTCGGCGCACGCGTGATCGGCCCGGAGATGGCCAAAATGATCGTGGACGCCTGGCTGGAGGCGGAGTATGAGGGCGGACGCCATCAGGCCCGCGTCGACATGATCACCGAGATCGAGCAGACGCAGGCGCTGCAGGCCGCCGACGAGACGTAAAGAGGATCCCATGCCAAGAGCCGCTTATGTAAACGGGGATGCACGGCTGCGGGAAGTCTGGCAGCTGCTCGCCGCCCACGCCGGCGACACGTTCGTCACCGCCAAGGGCCTGCCCTTTACCTACACCGTTCGCGGCGGGGAGCTGTTCGTGGATCGCCGGAAAAAATCCATCACCATCGCAACGGTCGCCGCGGCGCTGCGCCGCATCGACGAGCTGCTGGAAAAAGGGGAGGACATCTCCGGCCCCAAAAAGCTCGACTGCTACGGTGCCAGTTATCTGTACCCCATCCTGCTCAAGCTCGGTTTTTTTGCGCGCAGTACGCAGCAGCTGGGGATGCAGGATCTGCTTTTGTAAAAAAATGTCGCACAGCTTTTGCGCTGTGCGGCATTTTTACCCTGTATTTTGTGGTTTTGAACAACAAATAGCACTTGCATTTGTGGGTTTGTGATAGTATAATGCTACTGTCGGTTTTTGTGTAAAAAAGCAGAACCGAAGCCGCGCATAGCTGCGCGCCGTGCGGTGCAAACTGTATTTGAATGTTTGCCGGCACGGCCTGCCCGGCGGTTTGGGGAGATACGATGAACAAGAATGTCTTGAATGATCTGTATGCGACGGCGGCGCGCCTGCCGGACAAGCCGGCCTATTGCAGCGATACCGTCACCCTGACGTTCGCCGAGGTTTTGCAGCGCACCGAAAGCATCGCCACCTGCCTGCACATGCGCGGCATCTGCAAGCGGCCCGTCGTTGTGTTCATGCGCAAGTCACCGATGGAGATCACCGCGTTCTTCGGCGTGATTGCCGGCGGCGATTTTTATGTGCCGCTCGACGAGGAGATGCCGGACAGCCGCATCCGCCTGATTTTGGAGAACGTCAAATCTCCGCTCGTGATCTGCGACGCCGATACCATCGAAAAGGCCCGCCAGTTCGATCTGATGGGCGGCGAGCTCGCGCTGTACGAGGAGCTCATCCACACCGAGCCCGACCGTGCCGCGCTCGATGCCATCCGCCGCGCCGCCATCGACACCGACCCCATCTACATCGTTTTCACCTCCGGCTCCACCGGCATCCCCAAGGGGGTGGCGGCCTGCCACCGCTCGGTGCTCGATTACATCGAGCAGCTGTCCGAGGTGCTCGCCTTTGACGAAGATACCGTCTTTGGCAACCAGGCGCCGCTTTACTTTGACGCCTGCCTCAAGGACGTGTATTCCACCATCAAGTTCGGCGCGACGACCTGGCTCATCCCGCAGCGCCTGTTCTCGTTCCCCATCGCGCTGGTCGAATACCTCAACGAACACAGGATCAATACCATCTGCTGGGTCGTCTCGGCGCTCACGATGGTGAGCGCGCTTGGCACCTTTAAGACCGTCAAGCCGCAGTATCTGCGCACGGTGGCCTTTGGCAGCGAGGTCTTTCCCATCCGTCAGTTCCGCCTCTGGCGCGAGGCCGTGCCGAGCGCGACCTTCACCAATCTGTACGGCCCCACCGAGGGCACCGGCATGTGCTGCTGGTACCGTGCCGACCGCGATTTTGCCGACGATGAGGTCATCCCCATCGGGCGTCCCTTTGCAAACCGCGAGATCCTGCTGCTCAGAGCCGACGGCACGCTTGCCGGCGACGGCGAGGAGGGCGAGATCTGCATCCGCGGCACCGCCGTCACGCTCGGGTACTATAACGACCCCGAGCGCACCGCGCAGGCGTTCGTGCAGAACCCGCTCAACACCGCATACCCGGAGATCATCTACAAGACCGGCGATATCGGCAGGCGCAACGCCGAGGGTGATCTTGTCTTTGTCTCCCGGCGTGACCACCAGATCAAGCACATGGGCCATCGCATCGAGCTGGGCGAGATCGAAGCCAACGTCGACATGCTGGACAGCATCCAAATGTCCGCCTGCGTTTATGATAATGCGCGCCAGAAGATCGTACTCTATTATGTCGGCGATGCGGATGAGCCCTCGCTGACCACCGCGCTCAAGGGCAAGCTGCCGCGCTATATGCTGCCCAACCGCCTTGTGCGGCTCGAAAAGCTGCCGCAGACCGCCAACGGAAAGATCGACCGCGTCACGCTCAAAAACATGGCGCAAGGCAAATAACCAGAGGAAAGGATGACCACCCATGGATGAACTGCTGCACATTTTGAACGAGCTTCACCCCGACATCGACTTTACCACCCGCGAGCACCTGATCGACGATATAATCCTGGATTCGTTCGATATCGTCACGCTGATCGCCGAGATCGGCGAGGAGTTTGATGTCACCATCACGGCGGACAAGATCGTGCCGGCCAACTTCAACTCCGCCAAGGCGCTGTACGCGCTCATCCAGGAATTGCAGGACGAGGCCTGACCGCCTTTTTCCCGGGAGTTTTGCCATGCTCTTCACCTCTTATGGGTTCCTCGGCTTTGCCGCGGTTTTGCTGCTGCTGTATTATCTTCTGCCCAAACGCCACCAGTGGAAGCTTCTGCTGGCGGCGAGTCTTGTGTTTTACCTGCTTGGCGGCGCCTGGGCGATCGTTTACATCCTGGCCACCGCCGTCAGCGTCTGGTACGCGGCGCTGCGCATCCAGGCAAACGCCGCACAGCAGAGCGCCTATCTGCAGGCCCATAAGGACACCCTTGACCGTGAGGGCAAAAAAGCCTACCGCGCACAGCAAAAGCGCATCCGCAGGCGCTGGCTCACCGGCTGCCTGCTGCTTGATCTTGGCATCCTGGCCGTTGTAAAATACACGGATTTTGCCATCGCCAACGTCAACGCCGTGCTGGGCCTGTTTTCCAAAGGGCCGCTACCGCTTTTGCACATCCTGCTGCCGCTGGGCATCTCGTTTTATACCTTTCAGGCCGTGGGCTATCTGATCGACGTCTACCGCGGCAGCCAGCCCGCCGAGCGCAGCCTGCCGCGCTTTTTGCTGTTCGTCTCTTTCTTTCCGCTGGTCATCCAGGGCCCCATCAGCCGCTTTGGCCAGCTGAGCGAGACGCTCTACGCCGGGCATCCGTACGACGGCGGCACCGTGGCACGCGGTTTGCAGCGCATGCTGTGGGGCTATTTTAAAAAGCTCGTCGTGGCGGATCGCATCGTCAGCGCCGTCACGGTCATCCTTGGCGATGTGAACGCCTACCACGGCGCGTATGCGCTGGTCGGCATGGTGTTTTATACCGTGCAGCTCTACGCCGATTTTACCGGCGGCATCGACATCACCATCGGCCTTTCCGAGGCGCTGGGTGTCACGGTGCAGGAGAACTTCATCCGCCCCTACTTTTCCAAATCGCTCAAAGAATACTGGCGGCGCTGGCACATCTCGATGTGCAGCTGGTTTAGGGATTACGTTTTTTATCCGGTCTCCTCCTCCAAAGCGATGCAGCGCTTTGCCAGGTTTTCGCGCTCAAGGTTCGGCGAGGCCGTCGGTCGCCGGCTGCCGGTGTATGTGTCCAGCTTTGTGGTCTGGTTCGCGACCGGCATCTGGCACGGCGCCAGCTGGAACTTTATCGTCTGGGGGCTGCTCAACTGGGCCATCCTGATGATATCCGAGGAGCTGGAGCCGCTGTATGCGCGCTTTCACGCAAAGCATCCCGGCGCTGGCGGCCTCGGCTGGCGGCTGTTCGCGGTGGGGCGCACGTTCCTTTTGATCTGCTGCCTCAATCTGTTCGACTGCTTTGCCAACATCGGCGACACGCTGTTCATGCTGGGCTCCGTTTTGACCGCCCGCAACTGGGGCATTTTGTGGAACGGCGCGCTGCTTGAGCTGGGCCTGACCGGCGTCGACTATGCCGTGCTGGCGGGCGCCGTCGCGCTGATGCTGACCGTCAGCCTCCTCGGGCGGCGCGGCAGCGTGCGCGCGCAGATCGCAAAACGCCCTTACGCGGTGCGGTTCATCGTTTGGTACGGGCTGTTCCTGCTGGTATTGCTGATGGGCGCGTACGGCATCGGCTATGACGCCAGCCAGTTCATCTACAACCGCTTCTGAATCGTTTACAAGAGGGGAGGGCACCGCCATGGAAAAAGCCGATCAACGGCGCCGGTTCGTGCGCATCGCGGTCTCGGCGCTCATCGTGGCGGGCAGCCTGTACCTTTTGCAGCGCCTGCTCATGCCCAAATACGTCGACGGCATCGTGGAGGGCGCTTTCGTCGCCGAATACTATCGGGAGGAAAAGGATCACGACGTCATCTTCATCGGCGACTGCGAGGTCTATGAAAACTTTTCCCCGGTAAAACTCTGGCAGGAATATGGCATCAACAGCTATATCCGCGGCAGCGCCGAGCAGTATATCTGGCAGTCCTACTATCTTTTGGAGGACACGCTGCGCTATGAAACGCCGGATGTTGTGGTGTTCAACATCCAGTCTCTGCAATTCAACGAGTCACAGAACGAGGCCTACAACCGCATGTCCATCGAGGGCATGAAATGGTCGCCGTCCAAGGTCGGCGCGATCTTCGCCTCGATGAAAGAAAACGAACATTTCCTCGACTATGTTTTCCCCATCCTGCGCTACCACAGCCGCTGGAGCGAGCTCGCGCCGACCGACCTTGAATACCTGTTCAAGACAAAGCCCGTCACCCACAACGGGTACTATATGCGCGTGGATGTGCGCCCGGTCGAATCGGAAACACAGGGGCGCATTTTGGGCGATTACAGCTTTGGCGACAAGGCCTGGGAATATCTTGACAGGATGGACGCGCTCTGCCGCGAAAAGGGCGTGGAGCTGCTGCTCATCAAGGCGCCGAGCCTGTACCCCTACTGGTACCCCGAATGGGAGGAGCAGGTCGAGGCGTATGCCGAAGCCCACGACCGCCGGTATATCAACTTTTTGGAGATCCAGGACGAGACCGGCATAGATTACAACACCGACACCTACGATGCCGGCCTGCACATGAACCTCTCCGGCGCCGAAAAGCTGGCTGTCTGGCTGGGGCGCTACCTGCAAACCGAATTCGGTCTTGCGGATCGCCGCGGCGAAGCCGCGCTGGATGCCGCCTGGAAAGGCAAGATCGCCGCGTATGACGCGGAGATCGAAGCACAATACAAACTCTATGGCATGGAAAGAAAGGACGCATGAACATGAAAAAGCATCTCTCCCTGATCCTCTGCACCGTGTTGGCGGCCTGCCTGCTCGCCGCCTGCGGCGGGTCTGACGCCGGCAATGGCGGCACACCGTCGGCAAACGGCGGCGCCGGCCAGACCGCCGCGGAGGACGCCTATGTCTTTACCTACAACGGCGTCGAGATCCCCATGGATGCCGACGCGGCCCCCATCATCGCGGCGCTGGGCGACCCCGTTGACTATCAGGAGGCCGCCAGCTGCGCCTTCGACGGCCTTGACAAGATCTACACCTACGCGAGCTTTGAGGTCGATACCTATCCCGACGGCGATACCGACCGCATCTCGGCTGTGATCCTCAAGGACGATATGGTCGAGACCGCGGAGGGCCTTGCCATCGGCGCGCCGGTCGCAGACGTGGCCGCCGCCTACGGTGAAAAAGCCGCCGAAGCGGGCACCATCGTGTACGAAAAGGGTGGCAGCGAGCTGTGGTTCGTCGTGCAGAGCGGCGATACGGTGCTTTCCATCGAATATCATTCCACTGTACTGTAAAAGGCGGGAAACGGTTTTATGTGCGGTATCTGCGGTTTTTACGATCTTCTGGGCGAGCGCAGGCAGGATCCGGCGCTGCTGGGCGGCATGCTGGATGCCATCAAGCACCGCGGCCCCGACGGCAGCAACACGCTTTTGCAGCCGGGGCTGGGGCTGGGCTTCAACCGCCTGAGCTTCCTCGATCTTGCCGGCGGTATGCAGCCGCTGCAAAACGAGGACGGCAGCGTCGTGATGATCTGCAACGGCGAGATCTTCAACTTTCAGGAGCTGCGCGAGGAGCTGGAGAAAAAGGGCCATCGCTTTGCCACCAAAACCGACGTCGAGGTCATCCTGCACCTGTATGAGGAGGAGGGCCTGGATTTTCCCAACCGCCTCAACGGCCAGTTCGCCATCGCGCTGTACGATGCGCGCCAACGCCAGCTGCTGCTGGTGCGCGATCACATCGGCATCGCGCCGCTGTTTTATACCCATGTGGACGGCTGGGTCGTGTTCGGCTCCGAGATCAAGGCCATCCTTGAATTTCCCGGTGTGCCGCGCAAATTGAACCTCAAGGCCGTCGACCAGCTGATGAACTATCCCGGCGTCGTCTCGCCCAACACGTTTTTTGCCGGCGTCAATTCGCTGCGGGCCGGGCATATGCTGCTGCTCCGCCCCGGCCAGGAGCCCCGCGATATCGAATACTGGGATCTGCAATACCAGCCCGAGGAGGAGGACAAGGGCGAAGCCTATTATGTCGAGCGCCTGCGCGAGCTGCTCAAGAGCGCCATTTCCCGCCGGCTCATCGCCGATGTGCCCATCGGCTTTTATATCTCCGGCGGGCTCGACAGCTCCGTCGTCGCCTGCTACATCGGCAAATACCTGCTCAACAGCTACTATTCTTTCTCCGCCGAGATGGAGGAGGGCGATCTCGACGAGAGCCGCTTCCAAAAGATCATCCATGACTATGTGAAAAGCGAACACTACGTCACCCATATCAACGAGCAGCGCATCTGGGAAAACCTGCCTAACGTCATCTACCATGCCGAATCCGCCGTCAAGGAAAGCTACGATGTGGCCGCCTATCTGCTCTCGGCGCTCGTACAGGGCTCGCCGGCCAAGGCCGTGCTGACCGGGCAGGGCTCGGACGAGTTCTTCTGCGGCTACGTCGGGTATATGGTCGATCTCTTCCGCAACATGCAGAAGGGCAAGATGAGCGCCGAGGAATGCGCGGTCAACGAGCGCCTGTGGGGCGACCCGTATTTCCGCTACGAGCGCAACCACCCCGCCATCCGCGAGATCCACAAAAAGCTGTACAGCGCCGATGTGCGCGGCGAGATCGAGCATTTCTCCGCCTTTGCCGAAAGCCCCATCAACGTCGCGCGCGTCAAGGGCCTGAGCAGCCAGAAAAGGCGCTCCTATATCGACTACAAGCTGCGCCTTTCCGACCATCTTCTCGGCGAGCACGGCGACCGCATGATCTTTTCCCACTCGGTCGAGGGGCGCCACCCGTTTTTGGACATCGACCTGCTCAATTTCGTCGTGACCATCCCGGACAAGTACAAGCTCAACGGCGTCAACGAAAAGTATATCCTCAAAAAAGCGGGGGAGGGCATCGTGCCGAACGAGATCCTCAAGCGCAAAAAATTCCCGTTCCAGGCGCCGGGCATGTCGTCGCTCATCAAGCAGCCGGGCGAAAACATGTTCCTGACCGAGTCGCTCCTCAAAAAACAGGGCATCTTTGACGCCGGCTATATCAACGAGCTCAAGGCCCTCTACTGCCAACAGGATTTCAAGCTCATGGGCGCCTATGAGATCGACTATCTGCTCATCGCCATGACCGTGACGATGCTTTGCGAGCGCTACCGTCTGACGATTTGAGGCAGCTTTTGCCTTGTACAGAAAGCACGCCCCGCGCTGAACGGCGCGGGGCGCGGGATGGGGGAAGACATGAAGATCAACAGCGCATCCGGTGCTGCGCATAGCGGCGCCCAAAATACACCGCAGCGACCGGCGGTCGAGGGCCAGCCGGTCGGCAGCGGCGCGCGCAGGATCCAGATGCCGCCCGCAAACCGCCAGGCGGCGTCCCCCGCGCACAAGGTGCGCGTTCTGACCCCCGAGGAACGCAGCCGGCGTCTGGCTGCCGCGCACAGCGCACAACAGCCGCCGTACGCCGCACAAAGCGCGATGCCCCCTGTGCGAAACAACGTAATAACGCCTCAGCCTGCAAGGCAGCCCGCTGCCGCGCCGCAGCGCCCGGCGGCGGCTCCCGCGCCCGCGCCACAGGCCCCGCGCCGTGCCGGCACGCAGCCGTCCGGCGCCGTTCCGCAGCGGCGCAGCGCGCCGTCCGCACATGATGCGCCGCAGGCACACCGCCCTCAGCAAAGGGCCGCGCAGCACCGCAGCACTTCGCCAAAAAGCAGAACAGGGCACGCCAAGCGCCGCGCGCGCAAGAGCGCCTCTCTTTTGCCGTTTTTGTTCCTGGCATTCTCCATTTTGCTGCTGGCTGTCGTTCTGTGGAGATTTGCGCCCTGGAACGTGCGGGATCTCACCCTTGAAGTCGGCAGCGCGCTGCCGTCGGCGCAGGATTTCAGCTCCGGCGGCTTTGAGGCAACGCTTGTGCGCGGGCTGGACAGCGGCATCGACATGAACACCGTGGGCGACCATGAGGTCGTTTTCAAGGTGCTCGGCTTTGAGCAGACAGCCATTCTGCATGTGGTCGACAGTGTCGCCCCCGTGGTGGTGGGCCGTGATATCGAGGCCTATGTCAACGGCACCGTCCAGCCGGAGGATCTGATCGAATCCATGCAGGACAAAACCCCCCTGACGGTCGCCTTTGTCAGCGAGCCAAAGCTCTCCGTCCTCGGGCTGCAGCAGGTGCGCGTGCGCGTGACCGATGCCGGAGGCAACCATACCGACATCACGGCAAACATCAATGTCCTGCCCGATAACGAGCCGCCGGTCATATCCGGCGTGCAGGAGCTCACGGTGGAGCAGGGAGGCACGGTCGCCTACAAGCGCGATATCGTCGTGACCGACAACTGCGATACCGACCTGCAGCTCCAGGTCGACAACAGCGCCGTCAACCTCAACGTACCGGGCAGCTATCCCGTCATCTACACAGTCACCGACAGCGCCGGCAACACCGCCACGGCCAGCACGGTGCTGCACGTCATCACGCCGCTGCCCCCGGATATCTCGGAGGATGTCGTGCAGGCGGCTGCAAACGACACGCTGGCCGCGCTGTTCCCGAACGGTCTAGATGCTTACAGCCAGCGGGACATCATCTACGCGATCTACCGCTATTGCCACGACAACATCGGCTATGTCGATTCCTCCAACAAGGACAACTGGATCGAAGCCTGCTACCGCGGCCTTGTCGAGCATCGGGGCGACTGCTATGTTTACGCGATGTCGGCGAAGCTGCTGCTCACGAACGCCGGCATCCAAAACCGCGATATCGCCAAGATCCCGCACGGCGATTCGCTGCATTTCTGGAACCTTGTCAACATCGGCGAGGGCTGGTATCACTTTGACACCACGCGCCGCGTGGACGGCTCGGAGTTCTTCTATCTCACCGATGTCGAGCTGATGCGGTATTCCAATGCCCACAACTATAGCCACGCCTATGACCCTTATATCTATACGGATATCGTGGGCCAGTCTGAGGCCGAGCACCGCTACCCGCCCGGCGTTGCGCCCTCAGGCCCGACCGAGCTGCCCGCCGCATGACAAAAGTCAGGACCACCGGCTTCGCTGAAAAGGTCAATAGATAGTAGACAGAAAAAACCAAGATCAATCTTGAAAGCC